>JBMTFA010000098.1:0-2036 GCA_049433705.1 Bacilli bacterium | reverse complement strand
TCATCACAAAGGCAACTTCAAGCGCGGTATATCGAAGGTTGATTAATTCTAAAAAGATAAAAAATGCTAAATTAAAAATAACCGTAATTAATCCAATTTTAATGGAATCAATCAAACCAAAGTGTAATGTAATCATCGCATAAATTCTTGTTAAAAATAATAAGAAAATAATGACGAGCGCATACGCTGCTAGACCAACAAAATATTCTTGGGCATTGCTTTGGTCAGCACGAGCAAAGTAAATAAAAAAACCAATCGCCAATATCGCAGTAAAGTCTGCGATTACATAGAGGGTTGTTTTAAACCAGCGAGGTAATCGATTCATATTTAGATTTGATCAATCGGTTTTAACAGACTGACGGTGCGTTTGACGATGGAGTCCGCTAAATCCTTGGTGATTTCACCTTTTAGGTATCGGTAAATTAACCGAGCGATATCACGAGCAATGTCTTCGGTAGCACCACGTGTAGTTAAGGCAGCAAAGCCAATGCGAACACCGGACGTCACTTGAGGTTTTTCTTGATCGTTGGGGAGCATATTTTTATTCAATGTGACATTGATTTCATCTAACTTATGCTGGGAATCGACACCGGTTAAGCCAAACGTTTTTTTGGTGTCCACCAAGAATAAGTGGGTATCGGTTCCTGAAACTACCGCGCCTAACTTGGCAAATTCATCTGCACAAGCTTTGGTGTTGAGTAGGATTTGTTTAGCGTATTGTTTAAAACTTGGTTCAAGGGCTTCGGCAAACGCTTGCGCTTTGCCACCGATGACATGGACCAACGGTCCACCTTGGGCACCAGGGAAAGTCGCGGAATTAATTTTTTTCATCAATTCTTCTGAGTTGGAAAGAATCATCCCACCGCGCGGCCCGCGAATAGTTTTATGGGTGGTAGACGTGACCACATCAGCATATGGAAAGGGTGAAGGATGAACACCGGCGGCCACTAATCCAGAAATGTGGGCCATATCCACCATGAAGATGGCACCAATTTCTTTGGCAACATTCGCAAACTTTTCATAATCCGTGAGGTAAGGATAGGAGGAAAAACCAGCGACGATGAGTTTTGGTTTTTCTTTTCTTGCTAAGGCTTGCATGCCTTCATAATCAAGGTAACCATCTTGGGTCAATCCATAATGAATGAATTGGTAAAGTTTCCCAGAAAAATTGACACTACTGCCGTGGGTTAAATGCCCACCTTCATTTAGACCTAAAGACATAATCTTATCTCCGGGTTTAAGTAAGGCACTATAAACGATAAAGTTCGCACTTGAACCGGAATGCGGTTGGACATTGGCGTATCGGCAAGCATAAAGTTGGCAAGCTAAATCAATCGCGAGTTGTTCAATTTTATCAACATGGACACAGCCACCATAGTAACGTTTACCAGGAAATCCTTCCGCGTACTTATTGGTTAGAATTGACCCTTGAATCGCCATCACTTGTTTAGAGGTGTAATTTTCTGAAGCAATGAGTTCAAGGCCCTCGTCCTGACGTTTACGTTCAAGTTCTAGATATTGATTCAATAACGATTGATAATCCATAGATCCTCCCATGGGGATGTCTTGTTAAAAAAGAAGAGTGTAGGGTAAAGTGAGATGACCCCCACAATCCCCTTAATTTTATCGCAAAAAGGGTGAAAATGCTAAGGTTTGATTTCTTAATCACTTTGATTTCATTTTCCTAATAGACTCTTTATAATATCGATGTATCTTCAGGGTAGGGTGAAAGTCCCAATCGGCGGTATACCCCGCGAGCCGTAAGGCAGGAACTTGTGCAATTCAAGTGGCGACCGTACAGTCTGGATGAAAGAAGATGTGCTTTTTCTTTATGTACCCTGAACTTACTTAAAGGTCAGGGTTTTTATTTGAAAAGAAAGTCCGATATCGATTTTATGCGTCAAGCGCTAATATTAGCTCAATTAGCAGAAGGCCAAGTGGGTCATGATCCGTTGGTGGGGGTGATGTTTGTTTGCAATCAAACCATCATCACCAAAGGGTATCATGAAAAACTTTATGGGCTTCATGCTGAATTT
>JBMTFA010000097.1:0-2065 GCA_049433705.1 Bacilli bacterium | reverse complement strand
TATCCTGAGTGCGTGGGGTGTTGATTCTGTGACAATTCTTGCTTCGGTTGGTTTAATCGGGGTGATTGTATCTTTCGGTGCACAAAGCATTATTGAAGATATTATTGCTGGTTTCTTTTTAATTATTGAAAAGCAATTTTCTGTTGGTGACATCATTATCATTGATGGTTTCCGCGGTAAGGTGATGGAAATTGGTTTAAGAACAACCAAATTCCTAGATATTGCTAACTCGGATTTAAAAATAGTGAACAACTCCCAAGTAAAAAACGTGATTAACGCTTCAATCCATGTTTCTACAGCATCAACAGATGTTGGGATTGCTTACGAATCTGACTTAGAAAAAGTAGAAGAGCTCATCGCGAGTGATTTCATTCCTAATTTTAAAAAGAAATACGCAGAATTATTAGAAGGTGATGTTAGTTACGCAGGTGTTTCTTCGTTAGCAGACTCAAGCGTTAATCTCAAGTTTTTGGCAAAAGTGGGCGAATTAAATCGATTCAAGGTATCACGCTTACTCAATAAAGAATTTAAATTGTTTTGTGATCGCCACAACATTGATATTCCATTCCCGCAAGTGACAATCAACTACAAAGGCGAAGCACCAAAAAAATAATTAACTTTTTCCGATTTTTTGTTTCCAAGCGGCATAACCGCCAGGTTTATTTGTTTGTTTTGTTCTGGCAATACCCATTTGCCCTTCTTCAACATCGTCGGTAATTGTACTACCGGCGGCAATCAAGGTGTTATCAGCGATATGGACTGGTGAAATTAAGGTTGATCCAGAACCAATAAATGCATTTTTGCCGATGGTGGTGATGTGTTTTGTTTTGCCATCATAGTTAGCGATGATTGTCCCACAACCAATATTTGTGTTTTCCCCGACAACACAGTCACCTAAATAACTTAGGTGTGCAGCTTTTACGCCATCGTGAAGTGTTGCTGCTTTCATTTCAACAAAGTTACCAATACGTGAATGGCTCGCCAGTTTTGTATGGCCACGAAGATGGGCATATGGACCAATATGATTGTGGTCGCCAATCGATGAATCAATGATTTTAGAGGATTCAATAACGTTATGATTGCCTATGGTTGCGTTTTCGATGCGTGTATTGGCGGTGATGGTGTTAGCTTGGCCAATTACGACGTTACCAATCAAATACACACCACTTTGAATCACCGTATCTTGCCCAATTTTAACTTGTGGAGAAATAAAGGTGTTGTCTGGGTTTTCAATCGTGACACCTTGAACCATGTGTTGATGATTAATCCGGCGCATCATAATCAAGCGCGCTTCCGCAAGCTGGGCGCGATCATTAATACCTAGTGTTTCTTCAAAAGTACCGACAGTTTCAGTACCAACTTTGAAACCTTTATCCATAAACATTTTGATTAAGAAGGTAATGTTATATTCACCATTTTTAGGGTTGGGTGGAAGTTCTTTGAGATATTGAAATAATAAGGTGTTATGAAAAACATAAAAACCTGTATTGATTTCTTGGATTTTCTTTTCTTCATCCGTGGCGTTAATTTCTTCCACTATTGCGGTGACTTGTCCTTGTGCGTTCCTCACCATCCGACCATAACCAAATGGCTGCGAGACAATGGAAGTAAGAATCGTCAAGTCAAAATGATTGTGCACGTGTGTATTCACTAATTTTTGTAAGCTTTGTGTTGTGATGAGCGGAGTATCCCCGGAAACGATGAGGGTTGATCCTTCCTTACCCTCAAGAAGTGGGGCAACTTGCATCACCGCGTGTCCAGTTCCTTTTTGTTCGCGTTGCCAGACAACCTCGGATTGACCTTCTACCACTTTAGCGGTGGTTTCTCCTCCGTGACCGACGATGGTAATCACTTTTAATAAAGCTAGTGGTTTAAGAGCTTCTAAGACATGGCCAACAAGTGGTGTACCAAGTAAATCAAAGGCAACTTTGCTGCGGGTGGGATCTAACGATTTCATTCTCGTCCCTTTTCCCGCCGCCATAATAATTCCATAAATATTCATAAACTATCCCCTTACATGCTTATTATAATCAAGTTTTTGAGATGGTTCGCTCAAACAAGGCAA
>JBMTFA010000096.1:0-2068 GCA_049433705.1 Bacilli bacterium | reverse complement strand
TTAGGATCGACCTTACCTTCGTCTTTACTCGGCATCAAAAGTTTTCTTAACCAACTTGCAAGTAAGGCAATGAGCGAGAAAATAATCAACAAAAGAATAATCGTGACAATCCCATTATTGAAGAAACCGGTAAGCACATTAATCATGATTGACTCCTTTAAGATCTACGGGTGTGTAGACAAATTTATTTTTATATTTCTCTTTACGATAATAACCTAGTTTGACTAAATGTTCCATTGAAGTTCGCGCCGTTTCATAGGCACAGTCTAATTGTTTTTTGTATTGGGCAAGGGTGTAATACTTTCCAAGACTATGATGCCGGGCATAAAAATACGCTTCTCCTTTTTTCATGCTGGGGTGTGTTTCCATTAAATGTTGTTGTAAGCGATTCGCTTCCACTTCCCCTAAGGTTGATTCACTCGGGGCAAACGGTGAGGTCTCTTTGGGTAACGGGGCTGGGGTTGGCATGAATGGGGTTGGTTGATACGCAGTTTTTTGTTCTTGTACCACCGTTTGTTTTTGTAAGGTGATAAAGGTATCAAGCAAGGCATCAATGCTGGTGTGCATATAGGGAAGAATAAAATCTAATAAATAAGTGATGTCTCCTGACCGTTGCACTTCTAATAACCGCTTTTCATAAAGTTCATCACTGATCATTTGTTCGATGTTTAAAAAACAGGCCGCGGCTTCGTAATCACTATGGACGAGAATATTCTTAAATAATAAGAAACTCATTTCATCATTAAAGGCTTCAAACGGTTTGATGTAATCAAGGTAATAAAGAGCGATGGTCGCCACGACAATGGGCGACAAGGTTAATTGTTTCACCGTGTTGAGTAAGGCTTGCATCATCGGTTCAATCACCGGATAGGGTGCTGCCTCATACACGCGGGCCACCAAACTCTTTGGGCGATTGGTTAATTCCTTTTCCCGATAAAACATTGTTAATTCTTGTGTATTGTTTAACAACATTAACAGTTCACCGATGATATCTTCATCGAGTTTGGTTTGTCTACGACTCGCAATCAATTTTAAACCTTGAAAATACAAATTCACGGATTCTAGTTCCGCTTTTCTTTCCACGGCTTTTTCTTCCAAGATATACGTTAAATTTCGTTCTGCAGTCGAAGCACCATATTGTTTGCCAATCGCCGTTAGGCTAGGAAGGAGGAGGCGATGGAAATGAGGATGCAGTTGTTGTTGAATTTGTTGGAAGTTAAAGAAGCTAGCTGCCTTTGCCATCTTGCGATCAAACGCCATGGTTTTTTCTAATAAACTTGGGGTTAAAACAATTTGTAAAGGTTGCTTATCCATCGCTTGCAAAGGCAAAACCCGAGCAAAGGTTGAACGGTATTGTAGGATGGTGCCCCAAAGGGCATCAACCAAGGCCGTTCCTAGGTGTTTGGCCACGTCTTGTTTCGTGGCATATTGGTCATCCGTAAAGCGGATGGCGAGGTCATTGACTGGCATAATTTACTGGATAAAAATATACCATATTATCACTAAAAATAGTAGATAATTAGTAGCAACTTTACACAGACTAATCGTCGATGGATAAAACCGACATAAAGGCTTCTTGAGGGACTTCGACAGATCCAATGTTTTTCATCCGCTTCTTCCCTTCTTTTTGCTTGTCTAATAGCTTACGTTTTCGGGAAATATCGCCCCCGTAACATTTGGCAAGGACGTCTTTGCGAACCGCTTTAATGTCAGTTCTGGCAATGACTTTTCCATTGATGGCAGCTTGGACGGGAATTTCAAATTGTTGGCGAGGAATAATGTCTTTGAGTTTTTCCACGATGAAATTACCGCGCGCATACGCAGAAGGCTTGTGCACAATCGTCGATAAAGCATCGATGGTTTCTCCATTGAGTAATATATCCATTTTGGCGAGGTTACCAACTTTATAATCAGAGAGTTGATAGTCAAAGGACGCGTATCCTTTTGATAAACTTTTCAGTTTATCAAAAAAGTTATAAACGATTTCCGCTAAAGGAATTTCATAATGAAGGGTCATCCGGGTTTCATCGACATATTCAAGATTTTGGTAAATACCGCGACGATTTTG
>JBMTFA010000095.1:0-2076 GCA_049433705.1 Bacilli bacterium | reverse complement strand
TGAAAAACTTTCTGCTTGTTATCAAATGGCAGATTTATTTTTCTTTCCTTCTGCCTATGATAATGATCCCCTTGTTGTCAAAGAAGCGGCCGTCCATCAATTACCAACTTTGGTGTTAAAAGGTACCGCAATAGCTAGCCAATTAAAAGATAATGAAACGGGTTTTATCCAAACGGGTGGTCCGCGATCATTTTCTAAACGGATTGTAACTTTATTAAAGCAACCATCATTATTGAAGCAAGTTGGCGTAGAGGCAAAACATCAACTTGTCAAACGATGGGATGACACTTTATCCAATTTAGTTGAGGAATATCGCCGCTTGATTGATGACTACTATTCTCGGTAAGGATTGATTATAATAAGAAAGATTTAAAAAATGAAAACGATTTTAGTGGAAACCTCTGCACGTCATATTCACTTAACTACACAAGACTTAGCCATTTTGTGTGGTGCTGATTTTCGGATGGAAGCAGTCCGACCCTTATCCCAACCAGGACAATATGTTTCCAATGTTAGATTAACGCTTTTTGGCCCAAAAAAATCATTTGAAAATGTGGTGGTGCTTGGACCAGTTCGTCCTGCATCGCAAGTGGAAGTGTCGGCTACGGAAGCAAGAATGTTAGGCTTAACCCCTCCCGTTCGTGAATCTGGTGATATTGCTGGTTCTAGTCCGATTACCATTGTTGGCCCTAAAGGGCAAATTCAACTTCCACAAGGTTGCATCATTGCCAAACGGCATATTCATATGACCCCTGATGATGCCGCTTATTTTGGGGTTAGTGATAAGCAAGTTGTATCGGTCAAAATCCCTTCTTCACAACGGTCCTTAATTTTTGGAGATGTGATTATTCGTATCCGAAAAGATTTTGCGTTGGCAATGCACATTGATACCGATGAGGCGAATGCTGCAGGCTTAAATGGCGAAACCCAAGGAGAACTGATTAAGTAATCGCTGCTTTTGAAATCCAATCAATACTTTTGTATAATCTAATTAAGGTCATATCCCGACACTGTGTAGACGAACCGACCACAGTAGCAACTCTAGATTTCTAGTAAGTGCTGGTTCAAGCAGAGTTCCACCTCTGAACGATATGAACGAAAGTCACCGATAACTTTCCAGTGTGGAAAGTTTTTTTATTCAAGGAGGGTAAAAGAATGAAAGAAGACATGGTGTTTACATCCGAAGCGGTTTCCGAAGGTCACCCTGATAAAGTTTGTGATCAAATCGCTGATGCGATTCTTGATGCTTGTTTAGCCCTTGATCCCCAAGCGCATGTTGCGATTGAATGCTTTGCTGCTAAACAAAAATTATTAATTGGTGGTGAGGTTAGATTTTCCTCTCCAACCATTCAACGCCCAAATATGATTGCGATTGCCAAAAAAGTGATGACCGAAATTGGTTACACAAATCCAGCATTAGACTTTTCCATTAATGAAGTAGAAATTTTGGATTGGGTCCAAACTCAATCAGAAGATATTAACCAAGCGGTCAATCAAACTGAAACAACCGCTGGTGATCAAGGGTTAATGTTTGGCTATGCAACAGATGAAACAGAAGGGTTGATGCCCTTAGCGATTGTCCTTGCCCAAAAACTTGTACGGGTTGCCTCAAACTTAAGAAAACAAGGTCAATTCCCTTATGCCCGTCCTGACATGAAATCACAAGTAACCGTTGCCTATCAAGGTAAAAAAGTTCGTGTGGATAAAGTCGTGATGTCGATTCAACATGATCCGCAAATCCCCTTTGATGCGTTTAAGGAATTCATCCTTGATAAAGTGATTCGTCCAGTGGTTCAATCTTTTAAGTTAAATCAAGATTATGAAGTGTATATCAACCCATCCAATCGTTTTGTCATCGGTGGACCCGCGGGAGATACCGGATTAACGGGTCGAAAAATCATCGTTGACACCTATGGAGGCTACGCTCGTCATGGTGGTGGTTCCTTTTCAGGAAAAGACGCGACGAAAGTCGATCGCTCTGGTGCTTATCTTGCTCGCTATATTGCCGTCAACTTGGTTGCTGCTGGAGTAGCAAAAAAAGTAGAAGTGCAAATTGCTTATGTCATTGGCCAAGCA
>JBMTFA010000094.1:0-2173 GCA_049433705.1 Bacilli bacterium | reverse complement strand
TGGTGGGTGCCTTCATTAGTTTTAACTGGATTTGGTATTTTGATTTATTTAATTCGAAAAAACAACCAATTATTTAATCCGCTTGGTGGAGTGACGGACAATTAACTGCACGGGAATTTTGGTTAGGTTATGGACTTTATCTTTTTGTTCAATCATCGCTAACAATTTACTGGCAGCCCCTTCCGCAATCCGTCGCTTATCTTGACGAATAGTCGTCAACGAGGGAGAAAATAAACTAGCAAATTGGTTATCATCATATCCAGAAACCGACACATCCTCAGGGACTCGATAGCCCATTTCTCTTAATGCTTGGATTAATCCCATTGCAATATCATCCGAAAAGGCGATGATTGCATCTGGTTTTTCTTGCCAACTTTGGATCCAGGTTAACCCCTGTTCGTAGTAATGGTTCACACTATACCGGTCGGTAGAAACATAACTTTGTGGGGTTAATAGATTTTGGTATTGTTTCGATAATTTTGTAAAGGCTTCGGTTCGTTGTTGATACGCGCGGGAGAGGGTAGAACCTGAATACGCATAAATACGTTTAAAGCCTAATTGGAGAAAATGTTTATAAATCAGTTCAATACCTTGATAGTCATCACTGATGACCGTTGCTAAACTTGGATGAACCATATCCACAGACACACAGGGAATATCCGCTTTGATCAGTTCTTTAATATCCGAAGCGTTAATATCACCGGTTAATAGGAGGACGCCATCGACACCTTTATTAAGCGACCATTGTAAGTAGGTTTGTTCTTGATCCCCAATTTTCTTAGGAATAAAGACAATTTCATACCCTTTGTCTTCGACATAATTTTTAAATGCTTGAATAATGGAACCAAAAAATGGATGTTCTAAACCAAAGGAGGCGATATCAGAAAAGACGACCCCAATGGTCCACGTATGTTCTGCTTTTAACATCCGCGCGGATTGACTTGCGACATAGCCTAATTCTTTGGCTCTTTTAAAGACGCGGTCTTTGGTTTCACTGGCTTGCTGACCTTTGCCATTTAAAATTTTACTCACCGTACCTGGCGAGAGGTTTAAGTCAGCGGCTAATTCGTGAATCGTGATTTTATGTAAGTTCTTTTTCATGAACAATCACCGTGGCAATCGCTTTTGCTGGTAACGTAAACGTCATTGGTTTTTGACCAACTGTGAGGGTTTGTGGTGTTTCGGTTTGATTGAGCAAGACAATCACCACTTCTTGGTTTGGTGTTAGATAACTCACACCTAATACCCCTTGTGGTAAGGTCCCGCTCATGCCAATGCGAACCGATTGCGGAGGGATAAACTTTGAGAAGTGGCCAATCACATAGTAACTACTATTTTGGATAATGGTTTGATTGCGTCGATCAAATAAAATTGGCGCGTCGCAATAATTACCGACGTGGTTAGGGCCACCTTGTTCGTTCAAGACTAAATTCCAATCAATGAAGCCTTCGTTACCTTGTAAAAAATCACCGATGATATTTCGCGCGTAACGTTCACCCGTTTCCCAAGCACCAGGACGAGGGCCACCTTCAATACAACCTTCCGTAAATAAAAGATGTTTATCAGGGAAGAGAGCTTTGGTGCGGCCAACATTGGCAAACGCTTCTTCACCATACCAGTGGAATCCCGTACCCCACACATATTGACTCGCTTCCTTATCTTGATAAATAGGGGTCACACGTTCCACCATGATATCGCGGTTATGATCCCATACGAGTAACTTAATCTTGTCACCAAAGTGTTGCTTTAATTGTGGGCCTAAATGATGTTTGATAAAGTCTCGTTCTTGTTCTGCTGTAAATAAACACGAATCCCAAACTTGCTTCGCAGCAGGCTCATTTTGCACACTCACACCCCAAGGTTGAATGCCTTCTTGTTGGAGGGCTTGGATAAATTTTACATAGTATTTAGCCCATGTTTCATGGTGTTCCGGTTTTAAACTGCCACCATGATTCATTTGCGCATTGTCTTTCATCCAACCAGGTGGCGACCATGGCGAAATTAAAATGTTTAAATCTGGTTTTTGTTTTAACACTTTTTTTAACATCGGTAACACATAAAATTGTTCTCTTGCTAAAGAGAAGGTCGATAAACTTTTATCACCGTGATTGACATAGGTGTAATTACCTAGGGCAAAATCAGAAGAATTCATATGGATGCGGGTAAAGTTATA
>JBMTFA010000093.1:0-2195 GCA_049433705.1 Bacilli bacterium | reverse complement strand
GAAGATGCAAGAAAAGTCGCCCTGATGCGACCCAAAATTATTCGCCTGATCCAGCAATACATGGATAACCAAGGCTTCGTTGAATTTGAAACGAGTATGTTACAAGCGACCTTAGGTGGTGCGGCCGCTCGTCCCTTTACCACGCATCACAATGCATTAGATCGTGATTTCTATTTACGTATTGCCACCGAGTTACCCCTAAAGCGATTACTCGTGGGTGGTTTAGAACGCGTTTATGAAATTGGTCGTTTATTCAGAAACGAAGGCATTGATACTCGGCATAATCCAGAATTCACCACAATTGAAGCATATCAAGCCTATGGTGATTTATCCGACATGATGGTGTTAGCGGAAAACCTCTTCTCCTCGATTGCCTTTCAATTAACAGGACAATATGATTTACCTTGGGGTGAAAAAACCATTTCCCTCAAACCACCTTTCCGTCGCGTCCACATGGTTGACCTCATTAAAGAACACACCGGTATCGATTTTTTCCAACCGATGACCTTTGCAGAAGCCAAAGCCCTTGCAGAAAAACATGACATTCATCTTGATAAGCATGAAAATGCGGTCGGTTATGTGATTAACAAATTCTTTGAACATTTTTGCGAAAAGAAACTCATTCAACCAACCTTTGTTACAGGCCATCCCTTAGAAATTAGTCCACTCGCGAAGAAAAGCAAAGATCCGCGATTTACGGAACGCTTTGAACTCTTTATTGATGGGTCTGAATATGCGAATGCCTTTACCGAGTTAAATAACCCCCTTGACCAAGAAGAACGCTTTCAAGCACAATTGGCTGCCAAAGACCGCGGCGATAAAGAAGCATCTGAAAATGATGTGGATTTCTTAGAGGCCTTACAGTTTGGCATGCCTCCTGCGGGTGGGATTGGGATTGGCATTGACCGCCTCATCATGCTGATGACCAATCAAAGCTCGATTCGCGAGGTCATTTTGTTCCCTACACTTAAAACAAAGTAACCAATTTCAAATAATGTGCCCTATTCATAGTCAAGGAGACGATGATAGAGCACTTTTTCTTTACATCCCAGAGGGTGTCCTTTATACTCTTTACGTATAGCGTGAAGGCTATTCATATACTCTCTGCTTCCAGTGAATGGGAGCCAGAATGTCCAGAGGGAGGTGCTTTATGAAAAAGTACGAAATCATGTACATTGTGCGTGATGGCTTAGACGAAGAAACCCGTAAAGCTGAAGTGGCTAAAGTCCACGCAGTTTTAACGTCCAATGGTGCAACAATCACCAACGTGAACGAATGGGGTACTCGTGACCTTGCTTATGAAATTAAAGAGCAACGTAAAGGCTATTACGTCGTTGTCAAAGCGACAGCATCTGCGGAAGCGGTTAAAGAATTTGACCGGCTTGCAAAGATTAACAATGTCCTGTTACGTCATTTAATCATCGTTGATCCTGAACAATAAGGAAGGTATAACATATGATTAATCGCGCTGTCATCGTTGGTCGACTCACCAAAAATCCAGAATTAAGAAAATCTGCTGCCGGCAATAGCTTTGCATCCTTCACGGTCGCTGTTGATAACCGCAGTAAGCCTGGCGAACAAAAAACCGCTTCATTCATCAACTGTATTACCTTTGGTAACACCGCGGATAATTTAGCGAAATATACACGCAAAGGTAGTTTAATTGGGGTTGAAGGTCGCCTCCAACAACGCAACTATGAAACCAAAGATGGTCGCAAAGGCTCAGCCTTAGAAATCATCGCGGATACAGTTCAATTCCTAGATCCCAAAGGCACGGGCCCGGGTTCATCGATTGATCCCACCCCAACTGCCGAAGTGGAAAAAGACGACAATAAAAACTTAGAAAGTATTGATATCGTCGATGACGATCTCCCCTTCTAAAGAAAGGAAATAAATTTATGGCATTTAAAAAAATGCGTCCAAAGAAAAAAGTTTGCTACTTCACAACCAACAACATCAAGTTTATTGATTATAAAGATGTGGAGTTGCTCAAACGTTTTATTACCCCAAATGGTAAGATTGCACCTCGTCGCGTCACGGGCACCAATGCTCGTTACCAACGTGAATTAGCGGTGGCAATTAAAAACGCCAGAATCATGGCACTTCTACCATTCTTAATGGAATAAGCTGCTAATTGTAAAACCACACTGAGCTTGTCCCTGTGACAAACACTCATACGGTTCCTAACACATAGT
>JBMTFA010000092.1:0-2200 GCA_049433705.1 Bacilli bacterium | reverse complement strand
AACCATCATCACCAAAGGGTATCATGAAAAACTTTATGGGCTTCATGCTGAATTTTCTGCCTTCAAAAATCAAGACTTTGATGTCAAGGGTTCTACGGTTTATGTCACGCTTGAACCATGCGCGCATGATGATTACTTTCCTTCTTGTGCCCAATTCCTCATTCGTAAGCAAGTGAAGAAAGTCGTGATTGCCTCGCTTGATCCTAATCCAATTGAGAATGGCGATGGGGTCAAACTCCTGCAAGCTGCGGGTATTACCGTGGTCACAGGTGTATTAGATGCAGAAAATCGCCTAATCAATAAGGCTTATTTTGAAAGGTTTTAATTATGTTCTCAGGCATCATTGAAGAAATTGGCACGATCAAAAACAAAGAACCCTTAACCGATGGTTTCCGTTATACGATTGCCGCGCGCAAAGTGTTAAAGGGAACGAAACTAGGGGATTCGATCGCCCATGATGGTATTTGTTTAACCGTTGTTAAAAAAGGATTCCGGCAATACCAAGTGGAAGTGATGAAAGAAACGATTGATGTGACCGCCCTTCGTTTATGGAAAGTAGGTTCCGGAATTAACCTTGAACGAGCTTTGGCAGCAAACCAACGCAATGGTGGCCATCAAGTGGCAGGACATGTGGATGGCGTCGGCGTCGTGAAAAAACTGACCGAAGAAGGCATTGCCACGGTGCTTACTATTGAAGTTCCACAAGCCTTAACCCGTTACATGATCCAAAAAGGAAGTGTGGCCATGGATGGAATTTCTTTAACCCTCACGAATGTTTCCAACACAACCTTTACGGTTTGGTTGATTCCGCATACGAAAACGCACACCACATTATTAAGAAAAAAAATCGGCAATCCCGTCAATATAGAGGTCGACATGCTGGCGAAGTATGTAGAAAAGTTAAATCAAAAATGAACCACAAATTTTCCACGATCACCATTGCCATTGATGCCTTAAAGCAAGGAAAATTAATCATCCTTGTCGATGATATTCATCGTGAAAATGAAGGCGATTTTGTCATGGCAGCAGAGTTTGCAACTGCCACCACCATAAATACGATGATTACCTTAGGCAAAGGGTTAGTCTGCGCGCCGATCAGTGAAGATAAGGCTAAACAACTCTCCTTACCCATGATGGTGAAAACCAATACCGAATCTTTTCGTACAGCGTTCACTATTTCAATCGATGCCAAAACCAACACCACTGGCATCAGTGCCCAAGAACGAGCGGACACCCTCAAACAACTAGCAAGTCCACTTGCTAAGCCGGATGACTTTCTTCGCCCAGGCCATATTTTTCCCCTGATTGGGAAAAAAGGTGGGGTGCAAAGTCGACCAGGACATACCGAAGCTTCACTTGAATTGATGCATCGCGCCGGATTACAACCGGTCGCGGTCATTTGTGAAATTATTCTTCCCGATGGTTCAATGGCAAGACGTGATGATTTATTCCGGCTCGCCAAAGAACTGAAGATGCCAATCATTGACATTAGTCAACTCATGAAACCAACAGGAGGACAATCATGAAAAAAATCCATCTTATCGTTTCTGAATTTAACAATCCGATTCCCGGTCAACTACTCCAAGGAGCGCTCAATGCCTTGGCCGTTCAAAAGTTCCCGAAAAAGGATATTGTCATCACCAAAGTGCCAGGCGCATTTGAATTACCTATTGCTGCTAAAGCAGCAGGGCAACAAGCGTTGACTGCAGCGGTCATTTGTTTAGGCGCGGTGATTCGTGGAGAAACATCGCATTATGATTTTGTTTGTGCCGAAACATCCAGAGGCATCATGCAAGTCGGTTTAGACTTAATGAAACCTGTAATTTTTGGTGTGCTGACCACTGACAATGAAGCCCAAGCAGAAGCAAGAGCAAAAAACGATAAAACCAACAAAGGTTATGAATGTGCTTTAGCGGCTTTATCGATGATTAACGTCCTGAAAGCACTTCGTTAATGGTTAAACTTGGTAATTGAAATAATTTAGCTAGTGCGGGATAGGTTAACTTTCCTTGGTAGGTATTGAGGCCTTTTGCGAGACCTTGATCTTTTAGCATTGCCATTTTAAACCCTAAATCGGCAATGGCTAATCCGTAAGGTAAGGTTGCTTTGTTTAAGCCAATCGTCGAAGTGCGAGGAACCGCACCTGGCATATTGGCGACACAATAATGAATCACCCCATCGATCTCATAGATCGGTTGAT
>JBMTFA010000091.1:0-2383 GCA_049433705.1 Bacilli bacterium | reverse complement strand
ATCAATTGGATGGCGGCGATGGAAAACGCGGTCCATGCTAAATCCTACTCAAATATTTTCATGACTTATTTAAACACCCATGAAATTGATGAATTATTTCAATGGGGAAAAAACAATAAAAACTTACAAGCAATCATGACTTTAATCGTGGGCCAATACGAAACCCTTGATCAAATGAATTACTTGAAGAAGTATAGTCCCAAAGAAGTGAACTTCACCGATGAAGAATTTAACACAGCCCAATGGAAGGCGATGGTCGCGTCTGTCTTTTTAGAAACATGGTTATTTTATTCTGGATTTTACTACCCGCTTTATTTCTATGGTCAAGGCAAACTCATGCAAGCAGGAGAAATCATTAACTTGATTCTTCGCGATGAAGCGATTCATGGGTTATACATTGGCAAAATTGCCCAAGAAGTCTTTAGCAAGTTTAATCCAAGCAAACAAGAAGAATTAAAAGGCTGGATGCAAGACTTTTTAATGAAACTTTATCAAGAACAAGAAGAATTGGCCCAAACCGTGTACGATCCAGTTGATTTAACCCACGATGTGAAAGTCTTTGTGCGGTATAACTGCAACAAAGCCCTCATTAATTTAGGTTTTGAACCCCAATTTGAACACGAAGAAGTGAATCCCGTTGTTTTAAATGGGTTGAATACCGAAACCAAAACCATGGATTATTTCTCGATGAAGGGAAATGGTTATCAAAAGATGAAGTCTGTTGCCCTTGAAGATGATGACTTTAGTTTCAATAAAGATAAAATCAATAAGTAGGTCCCAATGAATCAAGCAATCATTCTCACAAAAGACAATTGTCCCAACTGCCAAAATCTCAAGATGTTTTTAAAGATGGCGCTTCGTGATCAATATAAAGATCACCTGCGAGAAGTGCATCAAACCCATCAAGCAGAAGAATTTAATCAACTCGTGAACACGCACCAAGTGATGTCAACACCTGCGATCATCTTCCAAGGGGAAGTGGTTCGCGGTTTTGAACCCCAACCTGTTGTCAATTTTTTAGTGAAGCATTTCGGGAAGAAATAAATCATGGTCGTCATCGTCGTCGATTCGATGACCGGTTTAGGCAAACGTTTTGCGGAAAAACTGGGTTATCCAGTTTTTGATATCCAAACGTATCAAGCCGAATCGCATCACGACATTTTTTTAATTACACGATCCGTCAACTTTGGTCAAATTCCAGACACAACCCAAGCATTTTTAGATCAATTTGCCAAAAAAGTGATTGGTCTTGCCGTGAGTGGCAATCGTAATTGGGGGAAAAATTTTGGCGCCGCTGGTGATAAAATAAGCTTAGCTTACGGGATTCCCTTAGTTCTTAAATTCGAACTCGGGTTTCCCCATGAAGTCAATCAAGTTAAAACTTGGTTATCACAAAGGAGTCAACCATCATGATGCGGTTCAACTCAACTCGGGCCAAATGGATGAATGTCGCTGGTGCAGTCACCTTTGTTTTGATGTTGGTTCTCAATGGCTTAGCGAACCTCTTACCCATCAATGGTTTACAAACTGGTCAGATTTCTGATCAATACGCCAACTATTTTGCCCCGATTAGTTTTACTTTTTCCATATGGGCTGTGATTTATACAACCCTCGCATTTTATGTGGCTTGGCGGCTAAAATATTTTCGAAAAACAGAAGACAATCCGCTCAATCGTCATCTTTTCAAAGTTGATATTGCCTTTACGATTGGCAATCTTGCCAATAGTGCCTGGATCCTTGCTTGGCATTACTTAGACTTTGTGATGTCACTTATCTTTATGGTGATACTTCTCATTAGTTTGATGTATATCAATCTTCAATTCAAAAAAGAATTTAGTTTAGCGACGATTCCCTTTCGGATTTATTTTGGATGGATTACGGTGGCAACGGTTGCCAATGTCACCACGATGATTGTGGCAAACTTTAGTGCATTCCAATGGTTGTGGAATGGTGGTGAAGTGAGTGAACAATTACTGACGATGATTATTTTATTGGTGGCGATTGCAATTGGTAATGTGACCACCATTCGCCAACAAGACTATTATTATGGCGCTGTCATTCTTTGGGCGTTACTGGGTATCTTTTCCCGGCACGCCTTATTCATGCCAGAATTCGGCATTCTCGGTATCCGTAATCTTGCGTTAGCCGGTTCGTTTCTTACCTTGTTTAGCATCGTTTGGACCCTGAGACATAAATTTACCCAAATCTTGAGAAAAAATTGATAAAATTAACCCATGGCAAAAGAAATCAAACTCAATCCCAATGCAAATTTACCACCCTTAGTTGTATTAGGGTCTTTTCTTGGTGAAAAGAAACGCGAATTTGTTTCGCAAAAACTTTTTGATTTTGGTTTAGTCAGAAAAGAATATTTTGATCGTAAACT
>JBMTFA010000090.1:0-2493 GCA_049433705.1 Bacilli bacterium | reverse complement strand
GGATTATCACACCAATGATCGTGGCACCTATGGTTTAAGTGTGTTATTTACCACCAGTGACGTTGAAGTCGTGATTAATGGTGAAAGTTCGATTGCCTTAAACTCGGATAAAGCGTTTGATAATGCGAATGCCAATATTGCCTTAAGACAACTCAGTTTCTCTGGTAATTTTGAAGTCGCATCATCACCCTTATTGTTGATTTTAGGGATTGTGGCCGGTGTTGCCTTAGTTGGTGGTGTTGGCTTCTTCTTGTTGAAGAAAAAGCCTGCCTAGATGAAACAAATTCTCCAAATCATTGATCGACTTGGGGAATGGATTATTCTTTCATTTCTTTGGATCCTTAGCTCCACACTCACGCTTGGCGTGGGTGTGGGGGTTAGTTTCCTTGCACTTGAACTAACCTTATGGCGTCCGGCAAGTGATCACCAAGGTTATTTAGTTCGCAATTATATAGGGCACTTGAAACGGTGGTTTAAACTTCGATATATCCTCATGACCACCTTACCCTTGCTCGGCATTGGTTTCAGTAGTGTGATGCTTACCTTTCTGCTTAGCCAACCGCCTAGTTTATTTGCCTCTGTTTTGATTCTTGGTCAGGTTCTTATTTCAATATATTTAGCGAGTGTCTTTTTACAAATGCCCCGTGTGGTGATTCAAACCAACACCCTTCCATGGACGTTAGCATTGATCGCCCCACTTCGTTTACCGATGGCATCCTTGTTGTATTTATTTAGTACCATTCTCCTTGCCTTAACACCGATTTACGTAAGTGTTGCTATCATTTTTATTGTTGCTCCCATGATTGTTGAATTGCATATTTGGATAGGAAAAAAGGTTAACCATTAATGAGATATCGTCGTTTCCAATCAACGTATCGTCGCTTTCCTAAAACCTTCATTAACCAACCTTTTTTCGTGTCCAAAGGCATGGAAACGATAAAAACCATCATCCAACAATCTCAACATCGTGTGCTCGCCTTGGATGTCTATCCTGGGGCGGAGGTGACTCCCTTATTAACCGCCTTACAAGCAGGCTATAAGGTCATCCATCTTGAGCAATTCTATGTTGATTCCGCGACGATGGATGCCAAAGTAAAACCTTACTTAACCGAGGATCGTGTTTTTGGGAAGATGAACCCGATTCGTCTTGAAGATTATTTACTACCTGATGCAATCGAAAAAATGAGGCAATTGATTGCCACACATGCAAAACCAGTCCTGATATATGGGCTTGGTGCTTCCTTAATTGATCCACAAGCCCTTAATGTCATGGTGGATTGTCCACGATGGGAATTACAACTTCAATTTCGTCATGGTGGCACGAATTTCCACACGCATAATCCTCAAGAAGATCCCCTAAGGAAATATAAACGCGGATTCTTTCTTGACTGGGTCATTGGGGATGCTCATAAATTTAAGCAATTTCATCAATTCCAATTTTTTATCGATGTCAGTGATCCCAAAATACCAACAATGATCAATCAATCATCCATGCAAAAGGGGATCGCAGAAATGATTCGTCAACCATTTCGCCTCGTCCCCTACTTTGATCCTGGGGTGTGGGGTGGCCAATGGATGAAGGAAATTTGTGATTTACCCGCAGGGCCCAAAAATTATGCTTGGGCATTTGATGGGGTGCCAGAAGAAAATGCAGTACATCTTACGGATGGTCATCATGTCTTTGCCATGCCAGCACAAAATCTTGTTTATTTTGGCAAAGACATTTTATTGGGTAAGCATGTCTATGAAAGATTTGGTTCTCACTTCCCGATTCGTTTTGATTTTTTAGATACGATGCAAGGTGGCAATCTATCGCTACAAGTGCATCCAAAGACGGCTTACATCCAAAAGGAATTTGGCATGCCTTTTACCCAAGATGAATCGTATTATATTTTGGATTGTGATGCGGATGGCAGTGTCTATCTTGGATTAAAAGAAGCCGTAGATGAAACACAGTTTTGGGATACATTATCCAAAGCCAATGCAGGATTGATGAAGCAACCTGATATCGAATCCATGGTCAATCATTATCCAGTCAAACGCCATGACCATGTGTCAATTCCCGCAGGCACCATTCACTGTAGTGGAAAAAATACCATGGTATTGGAAATATCTGCAACTCCTTATATTTTCACCTTTAAACTCTGGGATTGGGGACGTTTAGGCCTTGATGGGTTACCTCGACCTGTCCACCTAGACCATGGTCGTGCCAATTTAGATTTTCGCCATGATACAACCTTTGTTGAACATGAATTAAAAGTGCCGCCGCAAGTCATTCGGCCTCAGGAAGAAAAAACGGGATTACATGCTTCGCAATTTATTGAAACACGGCGTATGACCATCACCAAAGACCAACCTATGCTTGTGGATAATCACGAAAGTGTGAATATGCTTAATCTTGTTGAAGGCGAAGCTATTGAGATTCACGACACTGCCAATCACTTTCCTCCATTTAACGTGAGTTATGCAGAAACTTTTATTGTGCCAGCTTCC
>JBMTFA010000089.1:0-2517 GCA_049433705.1 Bacilli bacterium | reverse complement strand
AAATTTCCCATGATAACGTCACACTTTTCTGGAGTCGCTTTTAAAAAATTACCGAGATTGTGTTGACTATGGGTTGGATATTGTTTCAATAAATATTGATGAAATGTGCGATCGATCTCATAACTAATATAGTGAATTTGCTCAAAGTTGAGCTTTTGTGTTAGTGCGCCGAGACCTGGACCAATTTCCATCACGACATCGTTATCCTGTATGTTTGCATGTTTGATAATCGTATTGATGATGGTTTCATCAACAAGAAAATTTTGTCCGTATCGCTTCAACGGGGATACATGAAGGCTATGCAACAATGTTTCAATGCCTTGGTGATATTTCATAATTTTGTAATGTATTTAACAACTCATCCTTGGTAATTGCAAGATAATTTAAACGCTTCAAAAGTGTTTTGCCATTAACTTGTCCAAGGTGAAGTTGTTCTGCAAGGTATGCGCGTCTAGAGTAAGCTTGGGGGTGTGCAATGAGTTCAAGATCAACGAGTTCTGATAATGTAATTGTTTCCTTTGTTGTTTTTTTGTGATGGATTTTGTTTTCAATCGCAAGAAGAACAGCGGTTGGTGTGGATTGTGCAATCCCAACTTTACCACCTTTGGTGGCTTGATGTTTTACAACGTGGGCGTGAAAAAGATTCGGTATATGTTGATCAAGTTTCTCCCTAATCTTTGACCCTGGCCCATCTGGATCAGTAAGAATAATGATGGATTTGCCTAAACTTTGACATTTTTTAATAAATTGAATTGTCGATTGTGGAAGATCTGATCCATTTGTTGTGACAAATTCACCTTGAATAAACGTGGAAAGGAACTGAACATCGGTTACCCCTTCAACAACAAACAATGTGTCTGTGTAAATCATAATGTTTTCACGTGAAAAGTATTTTTGGTGTTGTTTAGCAATACACTTTCAAGATTTTCTGTGCTGATATTCTTAATTTTTGCAATGGTTTCAAAAATAATGGTTAGGTTACTTGGTTTGTTTTCTTGCCCACGAAATGGGTGTGGTGATAAATAGGGGGCGTCAGTTTCAATAAGAAGTTTATCAAGGGGTGTTGCTAATACACTTGCACGAGCTTCATGCGCATTTTTAAATGTGACTGGTCCACCAAAGGATAATGCAAAACCCAATGCAATAAATTCACGCACCATACTGGCCGGTCCGCCATAACAGTGCATCACACCACCTTGGTTAACGGGATAGGCTTTCAGAATGCTTAATGTTTCTTGATAAGCGTCGCGACAATGAATGGTAATTGGCATTTTGAGTTCGTTAGCAATCTGAATTTGTTCGACCATACTTTGTGCTTGTGTTTGTCTTTCTTCTGATGATTTTTGCCAATAATAATCTAGACCTATTTCACCAATTGCAACAATGTGTTCTTTGTTTATTCGTGCCATATTTTTTAACCAATTAAGCTCTGGTTGCTTCACACAATCCACCGGATGAAGACCAACAATGGCTTTGATATTAGGATAGGATCGCGCAAGTTGTATCGCTTTAAAGGAAGATCTTTCATCCCAACCGACAACAAACATTGTCTGAACACCAACTTGGTTTGCTTCTTCAATAACGCGTTGATGGTGTCCTTCATAAACATCAGCATTGAGGTGACAGTGCGTATCAATAAGTTTCATTATTTACCAACACAAAAGCGCGAAAAGATTTCTGCACTGATGTCTACCTTACCTTGTAAACCTAGTAACACAATGACTTCTTCATAAGCGAGTTGTAACGACGAAGAGATTAAGTCCATCGTCAAACCTGCTTTTGCGTCTTCTTGCGCTTTACTGAGGTGATGTTTAATATTTTTGAGCGCTCCAAGTTGTCGCATATTATTAAAACTTGGTGTGAAGTAATTGGCTTCTTCTAATCCAAGTTGTTTTGTAATTGCGTTAAGCAAGGACGCAATATCTTTTTGTTTTGCAGAAATTGCGATTCCAGGCGGAATTTGTTGATTCTTTAATAAGTCTTTTTTGTTATAGACTTTAATCACTTTTTTCGTTGTAAGCAACTTATTTAAATGCTCATCTTCGATTTTTTCTTGTGTTGTTGCATCAATCACATATAAAACGAGATCTGCTGCCTGCACGGATGCAAAGGATTTTTGTATGCCGATTTGCTCGACAAGTTGATCGCTTTGGCGAATCCCGGCAGTGTCTAATACTTTAATCAATACACCTTGAATGTTCAGTTCAGCCTCAACGATATCACGTGTGGTTCCGGCAATATCGGTGACAATTGCTTTTTCTTCGTTAATTAAGGCGTTTAATAGGGATGATTTACCGACGTTTGGTTTACCGATAATCGCGAGTTTAATGCCTTCTTTAATGATTCTGCCTTTTTCACCGTTTTGGATAAGTTTGTCTAGCATCGTTAACATATCCTCGCAAGCGTCCACAACTTGTTTTGTGGTCGCTACGCCAGTGTCCTCGTATTCTGGATAATCGATATTCACCTCAATTAACGATAGTAAGTCGGCAATTTTTGTGCGCAAAGGTGTTAACA
>JBMTFA010000088.1:0-2629 GCA_049433705.1 Bacilli bacterium | reverse complement strand
GTTGGTTAAGAAAACTTTTGATGCCGAGTAAAGACGAAGGTAAGGTCGATCCTAAACGTGCGGTTAAAGAAGAACTTGATCGCGTGTTGGTGCCACTAGAAACCCCACTGACCCCTTCAGAAAATGCGAAGAAAACTGCCGCCAAGATATCAAGAAAAACGCCATCAACGAAGAAAACAAGCAATCTAGCTTCTGCATCCACCAATGCCCGTAAACGTAAAAAGGCTTCCTAAATCTCTCTACGTTCACATTCCCTATTGTGATCATATTTGCCATTATTGTGATTTCACAAAGATGTTAACCAACCCGCAGCAAACGCGGGTGTATGTTGAAGAAGTATTAAAAGAATTATCCGAGATTAATCCCACGCCTTTTGCCACGATCTTTTTTGGCGGGGGAACACCAACTGCATTGAATGAAGCTGACCTTGCTTCTTTATGTGAAGGGGTCAAACGTTATGCGTTACCTGGTGCAGAATGGACAGTTGAATGCAATGTGGAATCGACCACGCCCGCTAAACTCACCATCATGAAAAAAGCAGGAGTTAACCGGTTATCCATTGGTGTGCAAACATTCAAACAAGAAGCACTACAAGCACTTAATCGACATCACAATCATCAACAAATTATTGAAACGATTGCCGAGGCAAAACGACAAGGGTTTCAGCATATCAATGTAGATTTAATTTATGATTTACCGAAAGTGAGTGATGCAGATTTACAAGAAGATTTAGCGCGCTTTTTGGCTCTAGATGTCGATCATATTGCAACCTATGCATTAACGATTCATCCCAATACCGTGTTTGGGATTCAAAAAGTGCAACCCGTGACAGATGAAATTTCCCGCAAGCATTACGAAATGATTTATCAAACCTTAACTTCCCATGGTTATGAACGTTATGAAGTAAGTAATTTTGCCAGGCATCAAGCCTATGCGCAACATAACCTCACTTATTGGCGCAATCAGCCTTATGTTGGGATTGGTTTGGGCGCAAGTGGGTATATCGATGGTGTTCGCTACACCAATACCAAAAACATGACCAAGTACTTACAAGGAAAACGTCGCGATGTTGAAGAGATCATTGATGCCAAGATGCATCAGTTTGAATTCATCATGTTAAATTTTCGTTTAAAAGATGGCTTTGCGTTAGAAGAATTTGAAGCCCTTTATGACCAATCTTTTCACAACGCCTATCAAAAAACCTTACCCCCATTAATCGAAAAAAGATTAATTTTGGTTGAACATAACCGAGCAAAACTAAGTTTTGAAGGCATGTTATTACTCGACTACGTCGTGATTAAATTAACCCAAGACACAATTTAGCACTTTCTATTTGACAGTGCCAAGTTCTTTGTTATAATACTTTTAGCACTCAATCTGTTTGAATGCTAAGGGAGGTTAACCATGGAATTATCACGACGCGACTTAATCCTGAAACATATCGTTGAACATTTCATTAAAACCGCTTTACCAGTTGGTTCCCATACCTTAATTGAAACGTACCAATTAACGTTTTCTTCAGCGACCATTCGTAATGAAATGCTCGCGTTAGAAAACGATGGTCTCTTGGAAAAAACCCATACCTCCTCTGGAAGAATTCCTTCGAGTAAAGGTTATCAATATTACGTCGATCGCTTACGAACCAAGAGTGTTGATGAACGAATTAAACAGCAATTACAAGTCATCTTATCCCAAAAAGCTCAATCCGTTACCGATATCATTCAAAAGAGTTCGGAAATTCTCGCCAACATGACGAAACTCGCTTCCGTGGTATTAGGCCCGAATGCCCAACAAGAAAAACTGATGAGCATTCAAGTAACCCCATTAGAAAATAATTCTGCTACTGCCGTCTTTATCACGGACTCAGGGTATGTAGAAAATAAAACATTCGTCTTACCCAAATCGATTGATAAAGACTCTTTAGCGGATTGCATGAACTTAATCAATAAACGTTTAAGAGGGACCCCGGTTTCTGATCTGTCCGAAAAAATGGAAGCGATCAAACCGATTCTTGAAGATTATATAGCGGAACATGATGTGGTCTATCAAGCCTTTACTCAAGCGTTTATCAACTTTGCTTCAGAACGACTCAAACTCTATGGTAAAGACTCCTTATTCAATCAGCCCGAATTTGCTCACGATGGTGATAAATTGCGAAAAGTGCTTACATTACTAGAATCACCTAAATTGCTTAAAAATGTCAGTCAAACCAAAACCAATCTCGCCGTCGACATTGGTCGCAGTGAGCAAAGTGAAGATCTCTCGATTCTCTCTAGCAAACTAAAAATGCCAGGAGAAAAGGAAAGTCGAATTGCCTTAGTGGGTCCTACGCGGATGGATTATGACCGAGCCCTATCGGCCCTAGAATATGTGACCGAGATGTTAGAAAAATATTTTGCAAAAATTAGTGAAAAAGATAAAGGGGAGCATCAACAAAAATGAAAAAAGAAAAACCAAATCCGGAAACCAATGAGGAAGCTAAACCATCACAACCTAATGCGGATAAACCAGTAGAAGAAACGCCCAAGACACCGACACTCGAAGAAAAATTAATCGCAGCGGAAGCAGAAATCTATAACTGGAAAAATAAATACGCCTTAATGTTTGCCGACATGGATAACTTAAGGAA
>JBMTFA010000087.1:0-2656 GCA_049433705.1 Bacilli bacterium | reverse complement strand
GCATATAAAGAGATATCTTCTGAAAGCTTATAACCTTCAATCGCTGCGTTATAGAGTTTAAAACTTAACGACTTGGCCCGGGAATAATAAAGTTCCAAGACTTCAACGCCTTTTTCTTTTGCTAAGGCGAAGTATTGATCGAATTTTGCCATGTTATTGTCCTCCTCGGCGACCACCAACGGTGATTTCTGTGACGCGAATGGTTGGTTGACCGACATCGGTAGGAATACTACCAGATGCCGCGCCACACATCCCCTGCGCTCTTGCAAGGTCGTTAGCGACCATGTCTATTTTTGCGAGGGTTTCATCACCCTTACCTACTAAAGCTGCACCTTTGACGGGTTCAGCAATTTTTCCATCACGAATCATATAACCTTCAGAAACGGTGAAGTTAAATTCACCTGTGGCAGGATTCACAGAACCACCACCCATTTTCTTTGCGTATAGACCGTAGGGGGTTGCAGCGATGATTTGTTCCACGGTGTGTGGACCATTTTCAATATAGGTATTGGTCATCCGTGAGGTTGGTTCGAATTTATAATTTTGCCGACGTGAGTGACCGTTTTGTTCTGCATTCATTCTGCGACCGTTGAATTGATCAATCATAAAGCTGGTTAAAATTCCATCTTTAATGAGTTGAACTTTTTGGGCTGGGAAACCTTCATCGTCAACGTTGGTTGAACCCCAACCAAAGGGGATGGTGCCATCATCGACTGCATTGACAATCGGGTTGGCGACTTGTTTACCAAGTTTATCCCAGAATACGGATAATTTTTTCGAAACAGCGGAGGCTTCAAAAGGGTGCCCACACGCTTCGTGGAAAATAACCCCACCGAAACCGTTACCAATAACCACCGGCATTTTGCCCGATGGGCATTCTGCCGCACTTAATAATCCAATCGCACTCTTGGCAGTTTCAATTGCCATTTCCTTTAATTGAATCTTGGAGGTGAAAAAGTCGAAACCATCACTGGCACCTGGACCTTCACCAAAGTTTTCAATTTTGCCATTTTCTGCCGCGACGGCAATCATGTACAAACGCGCCCGGCGACGGGTGTCGACGACATAACGACCTAAGGTATTATAAATCGTGACGTTTTTGACCATATCCGATAAATAAACATTGGTTCTAACAATACGTTTGTCATAACCCGCCATGGTGTCATTCACCATTTTTAATAAATCTATTTTTTCTTGGACCGAAATGTTTTCCATAGGTTGGCTGGATAAATTGATAATTTCCTTGACCCGAACCTTGGTTAAAGGGGCTGGGGTTAGGACTCTGGTACCGGAAAAAGCTTTACCCACGTCTTGAGCTAACTTCATTAAGCTTTTTTTGGATAGATCAGAGGTATATCCATAGGCGCTTTGTAAGCCTTTAAGGACGCGAATCCCGACACCATAACCGTTGGTGGATACCCGTTCTTCAATCTTGCCGTTTTCCATCGACAAATTAGAACTAAGGGTATCTTCTAAATAGACTTCAGCAAAATCTGCGCCATTGGCAGTTGCTTCAAAGAGTAAGACACTCGCTAATTTTTTTGAAATCATATGCGACCTCCACAATAATAAAATTATTTTAACAAGTTTTTAGGGGTGTGACTATTGAAAGATAGTTGAGTAGGTGAATCATTTACCAAACCTTTACAGCGTTTTGCTATCCTTTTTGCAATGGTTGTGATTAAATTTAGTTGCTGGTAAACAAGGTTGTTCATCACCTTGTTCATTCCTTGATCGGCAAAAGATCCGCTCTCAAGAATGGTCTTACCAGTGCCAAATTTAAATAAAATTTCTTGGTTACCAAGAAATTTTTTAATATAATTGTTTATCTTTTAGAATGATTCTCGTATGATAAACCTAACATAAGACTAAGGAGCAACACGATGAAACAAGTCAAATTATTGCCTATTTTGGGGGTTGGATTACTCTTGGCGAGTTGTTTAGGCCCACAAACCTACTTTTCTGATGTGTTTAATACCATGGAGGAACTTTATTATCCGGAACTCGATAGTCAAAATCGAATTATCTCGAATTTTAAAGTTGATGCAAGTTTAACCATTGACGGAAAAGTGACAACTTATCAAACTTTCTTATTTGGAACCGGCATCAAGTTAATCAATGTTTCCCAAGAAAACAATGAAGGGGTAGATACTCAACGAACCCTGACCATTATTTATGATTATGCAGCGGGGGGCGTGTTTGCCAGTCGGCAATTCGCAAATACCCCGAATGTGACCGAAAAAGTATTTTCTGCGTTTGATGACAATAGCTTTGATATGTTTGATCAAGCAGTGAACATTGCTGAATCTGTATTAAATGACGAATTAAAGAGCATCCTTAATAACCAAGCGACTAATCTGATTATTGGTGGCCAACCAGAAACGCAAGATGTGAAAGCATACACCTTACCAGTTGCCCAATTCGTTAATTTAAGCGATTTCGAAGGCTTAGTAGGTTTTGTACCAAGCGACTTGAGTCTTGTTGTCACTTTCACAACCAGTACCAATAGCGGTAACTTCAATGTAGAAGCAAGCGGTGATGGTAAAGTTTATGAAGCTGACATTACCTTGAGTCAACCTGATGCATTGGTTCCTAGCAATTACTTATTAAGTGCGTCAGAAAAGTTAACCTACGAAGGTTATCAAGCCTAATTCGA
>JBMTFA010000086.1:0-2719 GCA_049433705.1 Bacilli bacterium | reverse complement strand
CCATCTTTGGTACGAATATTATTGACATAAGAATAAATACTTTCGTTATAGTCTTGTAAACAATACTGCATCGCTACTTCAATTTTAATATCGCCGGAAGTATCTTCAAAAACGAGAACAGGATGCATTTTTTCTTTGGTTTCGTTAAGGCTTGCAATGTACTCTTTAAGCCCTTCTTCGTAATAATATTCGGCTTCCATTTTTGTCCGTTCATCTTTGGCGATGAAGCGAACTTTTTTCATTAAGAAAGCTGATTCTTGTAAGTGGGCAATGATGGTTTCCCATTTAAAGTCGACCGTTGAAAAGACTTTTGCATCAGGTTTAAATCTGACCAAGGTCCCTGTTTTATTACTTTTGCCAACTTTTTCTAGTTTACTAACTTTTTTTCCACCGTTTTCAAAACGCATGTGGTAGGAAAATCCATCTCGGTCAACGGTGACATCCACATATTCGGATAAGGCATTGGTGACCGAAGCACCCACCCCGTGTAGACCAGCGCTGGAGACATAGTTTTTATCGGAGAATTTACCACCACTGTGGAGGGTGGTAAAAATGATTTCGATGGCAGGTTTTCCGGTTTGTTTTTGCACACCCACAGGAATCCCACGGCCCCCATCTTTCACCGATAAAGATCCATCGGCATGGATGGTTAAATAAATCGTGTCGCCAAAACCACTGAGGGCTTCATCGATGGCATTGTCTAAAATTTCCCAAACAAGGTGATGTAAACCGATGCTATTGGTCGAACCAATATACATCGCCGGACGCTTCCGGACCCCATCAAGACCTTCGAGGACATCAATGCTATCTTCGTTGTATGTATTTTTGGTTTGCGTTTTTGCCATTTTTCGTTATGATTTACCTAAAGCATTATAACAAATCTCAATCGAAAGCGACAAACGGATGAACCCAAATACCTTCTTAATCTTCGTACCGATGCTGATTGGTTACTTTATGGCCTCCATCCCTTCGGGGGTATGGGTTGGTCAACTTCTTTATCAAAAAGATGTCAGAACCTTAGGCTCGGGTGGTAGTGGCATGACCAACGTCTTAAGAAACTTTGGTAAGCCTGCTGCGGCGATTGTCTTTATCATGGATTTATTAAAAAGCACCTTACCGGTTGCCTTTGCGGGTGCATTTGCATTCACCTACTCATCTTTAGGATCCACCTCCCCCTTTTTAGGGCAAGTCGCGATTATGCTGACTGGAATTGGGACTTGTATAGGCC
This sequence comes from Bacilli bacterium, assembly GCA_049433705.1. Classification (GTDB taxonomy): domain Bacteria; phylum Bacillota_I; class Bacilli_A; order RFN20; family CAG-826; genus UBA970. The sequence continues at coordinate 1,491 of JBMTFA010000086.1, read as the reverse complement.
ACTCCTACCCCATCTTTGCTCAATTTAAAGGGGGCAAAGCCGTTTCATCTGCAGGGTCCTTTATGCTCATGACCAATTGGGCGATCGCCTGGTTAGGCCTCGGGGTGATGTTATTGATTATTAAAAAGACGAAAATTGTGTCAATTGGCTCGATGCTTGGTTTTCTCTTTGCCGTCTTATTAACGTTCTTACTTTGGGTCCCTGAACTCTCGACCCTTGCCATGTGGAATCATGCTGAATCTGGTTGGTTATACACCCTGACGAGTTTCCTTATCTTTGTCATTCTTGTCTATCGCCATAAAGAAAATATCCAGCGATTACTCGCTGGAAAAGAACTTGACTTTAAAAAGAAAAAGTAAGTTGTTTTGTTTTACTTTTGTGCGTTCATGCTGTTGATGACAGCGCGAACTTGGGCTTCATTGGGTTTTCTTCCCATGGAAAGAAACATCGCCCGAATCATTTTTTCATTGATCGGAGGATTTTTGGTTAATTCGCGTTTGAAATACCAACGGGCTAAAAAGAAACCACCAACTAATCCACCAATTAAGCCAATTGCTAAGTAAAGTATCGTTTGCCAGATATCCATTGTGTTGCTCCTTTGATTAAATTAAGCGCGACCATCATAGCTGCCGTCTTCGGTGCGGACGCTGATGATTTCCCCTTCGGAAATAAATAAGGGGACTTTGAGTTTATAACCCGTTTCTAAAGTCGCTTCTTTCATCGCTTTATTAATGGTGTCACCTTTGACTGCTGGTTCACATTCCGTCACTTTTAACGCGACTTTGGCGGGTAAGGAAACCCCTAAGATTTCGGCTTCATACATCAGGACTTCAATTTCTTGTTCAGTCATTAAGAAATTCACTTCCCAAGCAAGCTTGCTCCGAGAAATTTCTAATTGTTCAAAACTTACTTTGTCCATAAAGACTAGGTTGTCATTCGCTTCATAAAGGTAGGTCATTTTCTTTTTGTCTAAGGTGATTTTTTCTACGTCCGTTCCACCTAAAAATGACATTTCTGTGATCGCACCGGTTCGGAGATTTTTAACTTTGGCTTTCACGACCATCTTCCGCATCGCGGTTTTATTTAAACCAACATCAATCACCGTGTAAATGTTCTTTTCAAATTCAAAGTGATTCCCTGGTCTTAATTCGGTTGCATTGACCATCAACGCTCCTCCTTTTATCCTTAATGATTAAGGAAATTATTTCCGTTCTTTATGAACGGTCGACTTGTTGCAGCGACTGCAGAACTTCTTAATTTCCATTTTTTCTGGTTTGGTTCTGCGGTTTTTACTCGCTAAGTAGTTTTCTTCACCACAAACGGTGCACTTTAACATAAAACTTTCTCTCATCTTCTTATCCTCCGAGGCACGTTGTATAGCATACCATAACTATCGCCATTATTCTATGAAATTTACTTTAAATTATCTCGCCAATTGGGGATGAATTGTTGTTGCCTTAACATGGCGATTTCCGCATGATAGGGTGTCCG
>JBMTFA010000085.1:0-2749 GCA_049433705.1 Bacilli bacterium | reverse complement strand
CGTTTCCAATATACGTGTTTAAAACAATCGATTCATATTGTGTTAATACCCCAACAGTGTCAATGCCGCTATTGGCGCAATTTGAAAGTGGAAAATCAATGATGCGATATTTCCCACCAAAGCTCACAGCGGGTTTTGCAATCTTTTTTGTTAGGGATTCAAGGCGTGTACCTTTACCACCGGCGAGCAGCATCGCGACAATTTCTTTTTCCAAGAGTTCGCTCCTTGCTGATGTTTCTATTTTATCATTATTACATCATCTTTTTTATAGAGTCGGTATAATAAAAATACGATGTCAATGCAACACCTTAGGCAATTATTGTTAACTGGACAAAGAACATCTTTAAGCTTGACGATGGAAGCGATTGCCAAAGCAAATCTTTATCGAGAAAAAAATGCTCTTGCAACGATTTCCCCGCAAGCATTAACCCTTGCGCAAGCGCGTGATCACGACATAAAACAAGGTAAAATTCGTGGACCACTCCACGGCATACCCATCGTGATCAAAGATAATGTTTTTTATCAAGACGGCACACCAACAACGTGTAATAGTTACGCACTCAAAGATTTTTTTCCTTCACATCACGCCTCTATCGTCGATGCGTTAATGCAAGCTGGGGCGGTCATTCTTGGTAAAGCTAACCTATCAGAATTTGCTTATTTTATGGGTGATGAAACCATGCCTTCTGGATATGGTTCTATGTATGGACAAGTTAAACATCCTTTTGATGAAACCATTGATCCATATGGATCGAGTACCGGTAGCGCTGTTGCAGTTTCATTAGGCATTGTTCCTGCCTCAATTGGTTCAGAAACCAATGGTTCATTGATGGCGCCAGCTTATCAATGTCAAATCATTTCCTTCAAACCTAGTTTTGGCATGGTTTCTCGGCATGGCATCATTCCACTTTCCGGACAACAAGATATTGCCGGTCCAATGGCAACGAATGTTTATGATTGTGCCTTATTGATGGACGCCTTAAGTTTTGTTGATCAACAAGACGAAACGACCCTCCATATCCCGCGGCCGACAGATTGGACCGAAGCCCTTGAAAAACCAATGCGTCACGCACGTGTTGCAATCGTGTCATTCGTTGATCAAGTTTATGATGCATACGATAAAGTAGTTCTAGAAAAAACAAAGGCACGCTTAAAAAAATTAGGTCACACCGTTGTCGAATTGACAATCCCGCTTCCCCGATTAGAAAACTATCCAACACTACTCGTTGAGTTTAAATATGCAATTAATCAATTCTTTAACCAATATCACACCGAAGGAACACCACCATCTTTGGAAGCACTGATTGCTTTTAATCAAAACCATAAGGAGCGTTGCTTACGTTACGGTCAAGCCATTCTTGAAGCAAGCAACAAAACATCAGGGGATATCGACGATCCAAACTATCGTTCGATGCGTCAACAATTGTTGCTTGAAGCCAAGGTATTTGACGATTTAATGAGCGTCCATAATCTTGACGCTATTGTGACACCAAGATGGCTAGGGTTTGCCCCGATTTTTGGTAATCCATCAGTGTGCATTCCTGAAGGTGTATTTGATCATCAACCGAAAGCAACTGTGTGGGTCGGTCGACTTTATGATGATCGCACTTTACTTTCATTAACACACCATTATCAAAGTCGATGAGAGTGATATATTAGCGTTTTCATCTAAGTTTCGTATAAAATAAGAAAGGAATATATGAACGATAATATAGATACATTTTCTACCGACATCGAAACACGTTGGATTGCACCAATTCTATTTCAAACCATGCATACTTTTGGGCGTACGGAAAAACAATTAAGCATACCCGTACCACTAGCGACACTTGAAACGACGTTATTTTATTCTGTTGGGCGTGGTTCTCGCGTTATTCACGAGGCTGGTGGTTTAATATCAACCTTAATCAGCGATCAAATGACACGCTCGGTTGTGTTTGAAGCAAGCGACGCCTCACAGGCTTCCGAGGTTGCGACATTTGTTAGTCAGTCTATTGCATTACTACAAAAAGAAGTGGTCGAAAAACATAGTCGCTTTGCGCGATTGAAAAAAGCGGAAGCCCATCTAGTGGCGAACCTTATTTATATTCGTTTTGCTTTTGAAACTGGCGATGCTTCAGGCCACAATATGGTTACCGATGCCGCTGATGGATTAATGACATTTTTGCTAACACGATTCCCACAACTTACATATATTTCTGTTTCCGGTAATATGTGCGTTGATAAAAAAGTTAGCGTGATTAATGCAATTTCTGGTCGAGGCAAACACATCATTAGTGAAATTGTTATTCCGCGAGCTATCGTTGAAAAAACTTTAAAAACAACGCCAGAAAAAATTGTTGATTTAAATTTAAAGAAAAATTTGTTAGGTTCAATTTTAGCAGGTTCAATTCATAGTGCGAATGCACATTACGCAAACATGCTTTTAGCATTTTATCTTGCTACAGGACAAGACGCCGCCAATATCGTTGAAGGTTCACAAGGTATCACGTTTGCTTCAATTCGCGGTAGTGATCTTTATTTTTCAGTAACCCTACCGAATATTATTGTCGGCACTATCGGTCATGGAAAAAATAGTGAAGCGATGATTGCGCGCTACACCAAGATGGGTTGTGTTGGTGAAGGTAGTGCACAAAAACTTGCCCATATCACAGGAGGGATTGTCCTTGCCGGTGAATTATCCCTACTTGCCGCACTCACCAATCCCCACGAACTCATGAAAGCGCATCTTGCGATTGAAAGAAAACGA
>JBMTFA010000084.1:0-2860 GCA_049433705.1 Bacilli bacterium | reverse complement strand
CAACCCTCCGAAGGTTGGGGTCGCACGTTCGAATCGTGCCGAGCGCGCCAAAGACGATCAAGTGATCGTTTTTTTAACTTAAAGATTAAATTTAATTGGAATGACTAAGGATCGTGTGGTCCATCTCCGGGTTGACCATCGCCACATAAAGACCAAGGCTTTAAAGGCTTCATCGATCGTAAGGGCTAAGAAAATACCAACCACACCATTTTCAAAAATGATGCCGAATAAGAAGGAGCCGCCGATGGCGAAGAACATTAATGAGAATAAGGAAATCGTGCCTAAAAACCAAGCATCGCCGGTGGTCTTTAAGGACTCACCTAAAATGATATTTAAGGTTCGTGCCCCTTCCACGGCAATATTAAGCCATAAGACAGTTTTGATCAGTTCGATGTGATGAATGAGTTCATCGCCTTCGATGTGTTCAACCGAGGTGAAAATTGAAATGATGCCATCTGGAACTAAGGCAATGAGTAAGCCCAAGACAGCGGAAATGGCAATACCAATCGTTGAGATTTTAAAGATGCGACTTTGTGCTTTTTTAAAGTTTTGCGCGCCAACATAAAAACCAGTCTTGATGGCACTTGCGTGTGCAAGCGCAGCAGCAGGAACAAATGCCATCTTCGCAATATGTTCAACGGTTACCCTGACAGAGGTTTCCACTCCTGAAGGATCAAAAATATTGAGTAAGGTAATAATGACGGCCATTGCCCCAAGAAAAGCAAAGTTTTCAAACGCAGAAGGTAAACCGACCTCTAATGAATCTGCGATTAACTTTCTTCCTGATACGTTAGCTGGCGCAATATTTTTTGGTAAGTGGAAGTTAGCAAGCAATAAGTGCGCGACAAAGGAACCAACGTGGGAAATAAACGTGGCCCAGGCTACACCCGCAACGCCCCAATTGAAGACATAAATCGCCAAATAGTTGAGGGTAATGTTGATGACGTTAGCAATAATGGTCGCTACCATTGGTGATTTGTCATGGCCAAACGCACGCATGTAATTACCAATAATTGGATTGATCGCAATAAAGATAGAGGCGGCACCGACAATCAATCCATACTCGGTGGCAAGGTCAGCAATCGCTTGATCAGGGATTACAAAATGAATAAATTCAGAGAAGAAGACATAAATCAACGCCATCACACCAATCCCGATGATGCTATTAATCAGCACCCCTAACCGCGCTGCTTTGCGGGTCACTTCCGCCTGGTTCGCCCCAACGTATTGAGTAAAGACGGCAAGCATCCCTGCCGAGAGAATGATAAAGGCAACATTTAAAAAGTTAAGATAGGTAATCGCACTACCAACTGCGGCGACGGCTTGACCACTTACGGCATATAGCATTAATGTGTCTGATAAAGAGACAAGAACAGATAAAAAGATTTCGATTAAGAGGGGCCAAAATACCTTGATAAACCGATGTTGATGTACTTCCATAATTCCTTTTGTTCTTAAACCGAAAATTATTATACGCCTTTTGTTTTGAATGACAATGCTCGCGATAGAAAACTTGAATTTATAAATAAATTTGTATATCATAAATGAGCGCTTGCTTAGGAATGAACGCGCCGACGTAGCTCAATTGGCAGAGCAACTGAATCGTAATCAGTAGGTTGTAGGTTCAATTCCTATCGTCGGCACCAGCACGCATGGATGTTTAGCTCAGCTGGGAGAGCATCTGTTTGACGTACAGAAGGTCGGGGGTTCGATCCCCTCAGCATCCACCAGAATTAAAAATAACTGCGAAATCGCAGTTTTTTTATTCAAAAGGAAATTTATTTGCTAAAATAGAAAACGATGAATATTATAAATTTTATCTTTACTAGTTTCACTCTTGCTCAATGGCTTGATTTTGCAATTGGTGGTTTATTATTTTTTGGTGTTTCAACTTATATTTTTCTTTTTGTCAGAAGAAAATTTTATGGGTTTATTTTTTTATTTCTTAGCATTGCCATCCTTGTCAGTTATTATGTTCATCAGTTCGCTTTATTATCCGTTGGTTTGATTGCACTTTTTGTGATTCTAACCAATGTCTTTGTGGTGTTAAATGCCACCGAGCTTAAAGCAAAAATTGATTTGATGTTTAAATTTGGAAAAAAAGAATTAGCCATTCGCCCAGTTAACTACGATAAAGAAATGGTTTATGAACTTATATATGATGCGGTTTCCTTTATGTCCAAAAATAAAATTGGCGCTCTCATTACCATGGAACGAACCACCAAATTAGATAGTTATACCAAAAACGGTGTCGTGTTAAATGCGCCGATTACGGCAGAAATGCTCACCACCATTTTTTATCCTGGAACGCGATTACATGATGGTGCGGTGATCATTCGAGGTAGTTTTATTCTTGCTGCCAATGTGTATTACCAACCGACCACCAAGCCATTCCTTGGGAAGTTGGGTTCTCGGCATCGCGCGGCGATTGGTATCTCTGAATCCACGGATGCAGTGACCATTGTCGTCTCGGAAGAAACTGGACGCTTATCGTTGACATATGGTGGTCAACTTGAGCCTGTTTATTTGGACACGTTTAAACAAACGCTTGCCAATTATATGGAAAACAGGCCTCATTTTGAAAATAACTAATGGGGAAATATTTTGGCACCGATGGGTTTCGGGGCTATGTTGGTGAAACTCTTACATCTGATCATGCCTATCAGATTGGTCGTTATTTAGGATCGATTACCCAGCAAGATGAACCGATTTTTATCGGTCAAGATACACGCATTTCTTCACCGATTTTGGCGCAAGCCTTGATGGCAGGAGCGATGGCTTCTGGCGCGACATTAATTGATTTGGGTGTGATCACGACACCAGCAATTTCGTTTTTATTACAAAAACATGGTCGTGGTTT
>JBMTFA010000083.1:0-2863 GCA_049433705.1 Bacilli bacterium | reverse complement strand
AAAAAAACAAAAACGCCCTAGAAAGGACGCCTCAGCGTGGTACCACCTTACTTTGCATAACATTCGTTATGCACGCTTAATGCCCTTAACGCGGGAAACGGAGCTTGTCTTGATAGGTGAGAGGAAAGGGAACCCTTTCTTTAGGCTATCCAAGTTCAAGATATAGTTTACCATACTTGAGTGAATAATCGTTGCAAAATCCCCAAGGCAATGATAAGATTAGCACGTTGTCTGGAGGATCGTTTTATGGCAAGAGTATGTACAGTTTCAGGTCGTGGACCGATGAGCGGCAATGCCCGTTCCCACAGTTTACGTGCAACACGGAGAACGTGGAATTTAAACTTACAAAAATATCAAATCACGGAAAATGGTAAAACCAAGACCGTGAAAATGTCCGCCCGTGCTTATCGCACCTTGATGAAAAATCAAGCTACGCGATAAACCAAGCGATTTGGGTGAGCACCACCCAAACCAACACATTAACTAACGTTAACCACTGGGTCGAGGCCATGACGAAATGCGTCGGGCGACGATACAGTGGTTTTTCATTTGCAGATTCTACTTTTTCTAAGACTGCCCATTGTTTTAATTTTGGGTTTAGCAACAGCACTAACTGAAACACGCCTTGGCAAAGGGTCGTCCAAGGAAGAAAACCTTGCCAAACACCGAAGGGGGAAACAAATAAAACATAACTTGCAAAAAAGAGCATCGCAACCGCCATCACCAGGTAAAGCGTCACCATCAATAAATACGTTTCAATTCGTTTGGGTTGAAACATAAAGATACTTAATAATCCAAATAAAAAGAGCGTCATAATCCCCAGTAAAACATAACTAATGGGTAACGAAGGATAAACAAATAACCCTTCCCAATAGGCGAATAAACTCACCACGGCCACGATTAATAGATACCGCATATAAGGCAGGCGTTGCCGAACGTCAAAATAAAGATCATGAAGTTCATAGGGTAAATGGTGGAAAAATCGAAACGGGACTTTTTTAATCCGTGTGAATGCTTGCACCCCTAGATATAGATAACTCGCAAAACCAACAAACGTCATCACCCAAAACATCAAGGAAATAACTTCGTTCATCCTCTAAGTTTCTCCATTGCTTCTTGAACTGAAGCATGGTTAAAGACATAACTTCCCGCGACGAGGATATCGACGCCGGCTTGGCGACATTGCCGAGCCGTTTCTTCATTAATACCACCATCGACTTCAATGAGCGTTGCCGCCTGACGCTGATCAATTGCTTTTCTTAGCCAAGTAATTTTATCAATCGAACTCGGTAAAAAAAGTTGACCGCCAAAGCCTGGTTCTACGGACATTATTAAGATTAAATCCGCCACTCCAATAAACGGGTTTAACACGGTGACAGGGGTATTAGGCTTAATACTAATCCCAGCTTTTACGCCTGCTTTTTTTAACTGATCGATCCACTCTAACATGGTGGGAATATCTTGACCAACTTCATAATGAAAGGTAATGATCTGAGCACCAGCTTCAATAAAAGCGGTGAAGTATGTTGCAGGATGTTCAATCATTAAATGCACATCATGCACCACGTTAAATTGCTTACTGATGGAGGCAACCACAGGAATCCCAAAAGATAAATTGGGAACAAAGTGACCATCCATGATGTCGTAATGTAAGTAATCAGCGTTGGCCTTCACCACACGAGAAACATCTTTTGCTAAATCAGCAAAGTTAGCGGCAAGTAAAGATGGGGCAAGGAAAATTTTTCGCATCGTTAGTACTCCTTTTGTTCAGGAAGTTGTTGTAGCATTTTCAAATAGGTTTGATAAACCTCTAAGGAAATTTTACCACGATTGACTTCCTCAAGAATGGCACAATCGGGTTCGTGTTGGTGGGTACAATTAAAAAATTTACATTGGCCGAATCTTGATTCAAACCCAGGAAAGACTTTAGCAAGTTCAGTTTGAATCATCGGCAGTTCTAAAGAAGAAAATCCTGGGGTATCGGCGAGCAATCCACCTTGAAAAGGCAATAACACCACTTCTTTGGTTTGATGTTTACCGCGACCCAAGGCTTCGGAGTAACTACCAATTTGCCGAGAGAAAGCAGGGTGGATTGCATTAATTAATGTGGATTTTCCCGCCCCAGTTTGGCCAGCAAAGGCAACGATTTTGCTTGGACCGATTAGGGAGAGTAAAGGTTGAATATCTGATTGTTGTGGATGGAAAAAATAAATTGGGAAACCTTGTTGCGTTAAATAATCCCAAAGGGGTTGATAAACTTTTTCGTCACTCAAATCAGTTTTGGTGATGAGATTGGTGACATGTAAATTGTAGTAACGAGCAAAGCTGATAAATTTTGCATGAAGAAAAAACGAATAAACCGGTTCTACTAAACTATTCACAATGATTAAATCCGTTAAATTAGCGAGGCGAGGACGTTTAATATAGGAAGTTCGCGGGTGAATAAACTGAATGATTTTTTCGGTCAAGTCAACATCGACCCGGTCGCCAACGACAGGTTTTAACGCAAACTTATCGGTTTTTGGTAAATGACAAAGGACCAGTTGCTGATCAAGATAAACGAGATACTGACCAAATTGTAAACTAACGATGACACCGGTCATGCTTCATCTACTTTTAACCCTAATAATTTAGCCCAGAATGAGCGTTTGGGTGTGATTAATTTTGGATGATCAAGACATTCTTTAATTTCCTTTTGCAGTTCTAAAACCGTTCGGTAACGATCTTGCGGATGCTTGCGGCATGCTTTTAAAATAATCCGTTCAATCGCCCTTGGAGTTGAAGGAATCCATTGCCGCGGGGAAGGAAATTTTTCTTTGATATGTCGCATCGCCACCGTAATTTGATTATTTCCTTCAAAAGG
>JBMTFA010000082.1:0-3009 GCA_049433705.1 Bacilli bacterium | reverse complement strand
CCTTCCGTAAAACTAGCCACACTTGCTTTAGACATCGAATAAATCGTTTGAAAAGGTAAAGAAAAATCACTGGCAACTGAACCAATATTGATGATCATACCTTTGGTTTTCTTTAATAATGGTAGTGCATGCTGTGACACTTGCAGCATCCCAAATACGTTGACATCAAACACCCGTTTTGCTTCTTCCATTGGCGTCTCTTCTAACGGTCCAGCAATCCCAAAACCGGCATTGTTAATCAGGACATCAAGGCGTTGATATTGTTGTTGAATCCGTGCAAATAATGTTTGGATTTCTTCAACCTTGGTGACATCCATGGTTTGAGCCTTAAAGGAATAAGAAGCTTTTGGTAAAGAGCGCGAGACACCAATCACACGATAACCGGCTTTTGCAAACCCTTCGGCAATGGCAAAACCAATCCCTTGAGACGCCCCGGTAACGAGAATGACCGCGTCTTTAGCGAGCTTCATTCAACATGCCCATTAAGGCTTGTTCATCCATCGGTACTTGTTTCAAGACTTGATCAATGACTTCGACCGCTTCATCAATCAATGCTTTCGTATGCGTCGCAGTGTAACTCGTACGAATTAAACATTGGCCTTCAGGAGCAGCAGGCGGAATAACTGGATTAACATAAACGCCATGTTTATATAGGATTTTTGCTACGACAAAAGTTCGCATCATCGTATAGGTGTAGATGGGAATTATGGGCGCAATCGAATCATTGGCGAGAGGTAATTTCTTTTCTAGCATTTTCTTTCTAGCATATGCAGCAATGTCTAACAATGCTTTGGGTCGTTGCGGTTCTTTTTTAAGAATACGCAGCGCAGCTAACGCACTAGCAGTCGATGCAGGGGTTAACGCCGCAGAAAAAATAAATGGCCGTGATTTGTGTTTAATGTAATTGACCACTTCTTTTTTCCCCACCATAAATCCACCAATGGAGGCAAGCGATTTAGAGAAGGTTGACATGATCATATCTACTTCATCATGAAGACCAAAATATTCTGCGGTGCCGCGTCCTTTAGCACCTAATACACCAAAAGCATGCGCATCATCAATCATCACGCGGGCATTGTATTTTTTTGCCAAGGCGACAATTTCTGGAATCTTTGCAATGTCACCTGACATCGAAAACACACCGTCGGTGACAATTAACTTACCCGCCTTGGGATCGGCTTCTTTCAGGAGTTGTTCTAAATGTGCCATGTCGTTATGGTGATAACGAACCGAGGCGGCAAAACTCAAACGAATACCATCATAAATACAAGCATGATTTTCTCGATCAGAAAAGATAATGTCATCACGACCGGCGATGGCAGAAATAATTGCTAACGTGGATTGAAAACCACTCGGAAAGGTAAGGGCAGCTTCCTTGCCCATAAATTCTGCTAATTCATTTTCTAAGTCTAAATGCAGATCTAAGGTGCCATTTAAAAAGCGTGAACCCGAAACACCAGAGCCATATTTTTTGACGGCCTTCACCGTGGCAGCGATGACCCGTTTATCACCGGTAAGACCAAGGTAGTTGTTCGAACCAATCATGATTCGCCGTTTCCCTTCCATCTTCACGACAATGTCTTGTTTACTTTCTAAAGCATGAAAATAGGGATAAATCCCCAAATTCACCGCATTATCGACATCTTTAAATTCATATGCTTTTTTAAATAAATCTGCCATACATTTCTCCGAATTTCATCGCATGTTCACAATGTCTCAATGATAGCATTTTTCCAGAAAATTAGGTATCTTAAGGGCAGGAGCAAACGATGAAAAAGAAAGTGAATCTTCAATCTTTAACCCCATTACAAAGGGCCGTCACTTTAGAAAGTGCCACCGAACCCCCTTTTCAAAATGAATATTGGGACCATCACGAAAAAGGTCTTTATGTCGATCTTCTAGATGGCACACCATTATTTACATCAGAAGATAAATTTGATTCAGGTTGTGGTTGGCCTAGTTTTACCAAACCCATCACCGAAACGGTTATTTTAGAACGTAGTGATTATTCTCATGGGATGATTCGTACCGAAGTACGTAGTCAAGATTCGGATGCACACCTTGGTCACGTGTTTGATGATGGCCCCCTTGATAAAGGTGGGTTACGTTACTGCATCAATTCTGCGAGTTTAAAATTTATTCCCTACGATCAGTTGGATGCCTTAGGTTATGGGGCATACAAAAGTAAATTTAAAAAGAAATAGGTTAACACATGGAATCAATTAATCTCATCATCAGTGAATGGGTCCAAAGTTTTCGAAATGATTTTCTGGATGCTTTCTTTTTATTGATCACTGAATTTGGTGATGAAACGGTATTTCTCATCTTAGCCGCTTTTATTTATTGGACGATTGATAAAAAATACGCGTATCGATTGATTATGTTTTTTCTATATGGCGCCGTCCTCAATGGCAGTCTTAAATTCTTAACAAACTCACCCCGACCACACGTGGAATTTCCTGAACGCATTGACTTAGTAGGTGCAGGATCGGGAGGCACTTCTTTACCTAGTGGTCATGCGCAAAATAGCACGATCCTCGCGTTAACATTGAACGAAAAGAAGGCCCAAGTTGGCAAATGGTTTACGCCTTTTTTAACCGTGATGGTCATCTTCGTGATGCTTTCTAGAATCTATCTAGGCGAACACTATTTAACGGATGTGATTTTTGGATATGCAGTGGCCTTTACCTTTTACACGCTTGTTAACCAATTCCTTAATAAAAAAACAATTCCATCATGGTTGCCTTTTCTGCCTTTTATCTTGATGATTCCCGTCGCCCTTCTTACCAATGATAAAAATGTCTATGTTGCGTTTGCAAGTTTAATTGGGTTTACCGTTGGTTATCAATTAGAAGCTCGCTGGATTAAGTTTCAGGAAAAAGGAACATGGCAAACCGCTTTGATTAAAATGGCCTTAGGGATTGGCGTTGCCTTAGCGTTAAGAATCGGTCTAAAAGAACTATTTTCTTTAGGTTTATATTCCGCGGACTTTGAAGCAAATCCAATCTT
>JBMTFA010000081.1:0-3125 GCA_049433705.1 Bacilli bacterium | reverse complement strand
GAGGGTATCATCTCCGGTTTGATAAGATAAGGCGTAGAGTTTGCTATCGAGTTCAAGTGCAGTTAAATCCGCATCCTCGATGCGCGTATTGTATTTATTTCTAACAGAAATAACCTTTTTGTAATGATTCCACAAACTATCTGAAATCCCTTGCAAATCCTCAACGCCTTTGGTGACTTGAAGCGTCATATCATAGTCTGCGGCAGACGCTGGATTGGCTTCGCCAGTCTTATCTTCCTCTGACCAAATCATCGGTAAACGTTTATTTTCATCTCGACCAGACCCCTTGAGGCCAATTTCTTCACCATAATACATAAATGGTCTTCCTGGCATCAGTAAGTAAATTGAGGCAAGGAGCTTATGATTCAGTTCATCATTTTCAACAAAACGAAGTCCGGCCACTCTACCTTGATCGTGATTACTTAAGAAAGGTGTATCAATCGCGTCCGGTCTTATGGCGCGAAGGTTTTGATTAAATAAGGCCGTGACCCGGGCAAGGTCGTACCCTTGTTTTAAACGGACCCGATCAACAATCCGATTCCCGGTGACAGACACAGGGAAGTTAAAGAATGAATCCACTCGAGCGGGATAATATTGTAATAAACCAGCGGATGTCATCGACCATGGCCCTTCGGCCACGACAAAACTATCGGGTTTCATTGCCTTTGCAGTGTCGCCAATCCAAGAAAGGGCTTCAATGTTTTTCGTTGCATTACCTGTATAAAACGACGTCACTGCATCTAATCGGAAACCATCCACGCCTAAATCAAACCAAAATTGCATAATCTCTTCAATTTCCTCACGAACATAAGGGTTGTCTAGATTTAAATCTGGCATGCCAGACCAAAATCTTGCTTCCGCATAAATACCAGCCCCATAGGGTTCATAACCCTCTAAACGCGTTCTTGCAAAATTATAATAATGACACTTACTTGCAGGGTTACCGCAGTTATCACTCGCATAATCGATCAGCGCTTCTTGAAACCAAGGATGGGAGTTAGAGGTGTGATTCACCACTAAATCCAAAATTGTTTTGATATTTCTTGCTTTCGCTTCTTCTAGATAATACTGAAAATCGAACATGTTACCGTACTTTGGTGCGATTTCATAATAGTTTGTTACATCATATAAGTGGTAAGAACTCCCTGGATGGATTGGCATAAACCATATGCCCGAGATGCCAAGGTCTTGTAAGTAATCTAATTTTTCGGTTACACCATTAAGATCACCAAACCCATCATCGTTGGAATCATAGAAGGATTGGATGAAAATTTCATACCAAACCGAACCGCGTTCATTACTGATCGATTCAATATCGTAACTAAAGGTAGGATTGTTTACACAACTTGAAATCAGTGTGGTTAAGATTGCCAAAGAAGCAATCAGGTGGGGTTTTTTCATCAACCTTTAACAGAGCCGCCGGTGACACCTTCAATGTAATACCGTTGCATGAAAATAAAGAGTAAGGTGATCGGTAACGCCACTAAAACAGAACCCGCCAAGAATGTCGTGAAGTATTGCGTGATGTTTTCCCGTTGGGTAATCCAAACAAGCCCAACCGCCACGTTATAACTTTCCGTGTTGTCTAATAAAATAACTCGGGCAAAGATATAATCGCCCCAAGGACCAATAAAGGAAGTTAAAGCGGTGAAAATCACAATCGGTCTTGATAACGGAAGAATAATGTGCCAAAAGATTTGCGAACGCGATGCACCATCAATCATCGCCGCTTCATCAATTGCCTTACTAATCGTATCAAAGTACCCCTTGGCGATGTAATAACCAAATCCAGCGCCACCTGAATAAATGAAGATTAACCCCCAAATATTCCCAGTTAAATTGAGAAGCTTAAGAATATTAAACACTGCAATCATCGACATAAATCCCGGGAATAACCCAAGAATGAGAATGAGTTGCATCATCGGTAAGCGCGCCCCGAAACGCAAACGAGAGAAGGCATAACTTGTTAATAACACCATGATCGTAGAGATGACCATCGTCACGGTGGCAATGATTAACGTATTCATAAACCAGGTGGGAAAACGAATGGATGTTTCTGCTAATGCGACTGGATCAAACAAGTTAATATAGTTTTGTAACGTATAACCCTGAGGAAAGAAATTAACTTGAACGGAGCCTGGTTCGGCACGGAAAGATTGAATCACAAGCCAAAAAATAGGGATGACCCAAATAATGGATAAGACTGTTAAGAATGCATAAACAAAGATATTCGAGGTCGTTTCCAAAAACTTTTTACTTTTTAAAAAAGTGGGTTTCTTTTTTGTGATGGTACTCATTATTGGAACGCCTCCTCATCTTTAACACCTTTAATTTTTGAGAACATAATTAAAGAAATAAAACTCGAAATTAAGAAGATGATAATCCCTAAGGTTGATGCCATTTTGTAGTCTTGTTCAAATAAGGTTAATTTAAATAACCACGTGACAAGTAAATCCGTTTCCCCAGCCTGGAATAAGGTTTGGGAACTGGGGCCACCACCCGTTAAGAAGTAAATGACACCAAAGCTATTGATATTGCCAATGAATGCGGTGAGAAGCGCTGGTCCTGTGACAAAGAACATATAAGGCAAGGTAATCTTAAAGAACTTGGTGATCGCACCGGCACCGTCAATGGTGGCACTTTCATAAAGGTCTTGAGGGATATTCATCAAGATACCTGTCGTCATTAACATGGTGTAAGGAACCCCCACCCAAATATTGACAAGGATTACAGTAATTCTGGCATTTTCGGCAACACCCAAGAAACTAAATCCTGAGTTGACCCAACCCATTTCCACAAAGAAATTTTTTAGTGGACCCAAATCGTTGAGAAAAAAGTTAATGACTAAGAGTGAGATAAATTGGGGAACTGCAATCGTGATGACAAAAGCCGTCCGCCACAATTTTTTAAAGCGAATACCCTTTTTGTTAATCATCAAGGCAAGGATGATGCCGAAGAAGTAATTACTAAATGTGGCAAAGAAAGCCCAAATAAATGACCAGCGAAGAATCGCCACTAAGGTTCCTGGTAAAAAGCGATAATATCCAGTTTGGCCAGAGAACATCGCGATAAAGTTGTCTAATCCAACCCAAGTGAACAAGGTTCCAGGAGGTTGATGGAACCGA
>JBMTFA010000080.1:0-3280 GCA_049433705.1 Bacilli bacterium | reverse complement strand
AAAACATGCTTAATACTCACCCGTATTGAATTGCTGAATGGCCGGTATCCGGACTGAAGAGACAAAATATTACGTCTTCCCAAGTAAAAATCTCAGTGACTTAATGTAATATCCACACTCTATGACCGTTGCGGGGGCAGTACTGGATTTTCACCAGTTTCCCGATTATGCCTGTTAAGGCCACCACTCAAAGTTGTATTGACCAATATAAATCATAAAGACTATAATTGAAAGATGGTTATTAAAAAAATTTCTTTTTTATTGATATTATTTTTTGTATTGATGCAGTTTGTTGCGATTCAACACAATATAAGTCATATTGAAAACAATCTTGTTTTAGCTCATTGTGCAGACGACAATCAAGAGCAAGATAACAAGGTTAACCATTGCGATAATTGTCATGTATTTAATCAGCTAGCTTACGCACAGTTAAATGATTCTGAGTATGATTTCTATCATGCGACAAAGTCTGAAATAAATAATAGTTATCGTTTATTTTCTTATACTCATTTCTTAACCAGCAATTCAGCCAGGGCACCACCACTTACCTCTTAAAAATTTTAAGTTTTATTTTTTTAAATTTTTTTTGAGGTTTTATCATGATTAATTATAAAAAATTATTAAGCGTATGCTTAATAAGTGCAGTAAACCTATCTGTAAATGCAGAGCAACAATTAGATTTACCGACAACCCCAGTGACCGCAAATCCTTTGGGTGTCAGTTCAGATGAATTTGTGATACCTTTTTCTGTCTTAAACGGTCGAGAGCTGGATATCCAAAGAGGTAGCACCTTGGCAGAAACTTTAGAGAATACCCCAGGAGTTTCATTTTCCAATTGGGGCCCTTCGATTGGTAGGCCGGTTATTCGTGGGATGGATGGGGATCGAGTCCGTATTATGAGGAATGGAATTAATTCTATTGACGTGTCATCATTTAGTGCGGATCACGCTGTCCCCATTGACCCTCTTGTGATTGAACAAATTGACGTAATTCGTGGACCCGCAACCGTTCTGTATGGGGGTGGAACCATCGGTGGGGTAGTAAACGCGATAGACCATCGAATACCAAGGCAAAAAATTTCTGGGGCAACCGGTCGAGCAGTGACCCGATTCGGTGGTGCAAACAGTGAACGCAGCTCCGCAGTGGTCGGTGATATTGGTATTGGAAATTTTGTTATTCATCTCGACGCCTATACCAGAAAAACAGGTAATCTCAACTTACCGGGCTATTCAGTATCCAGCAGATTGGCACGTTCTGATTCAGAGGTTAGTCGAAATTCATATGGTAAAAAAGGCCAATTGAGAAATTCGGGTTCCGATTCTGATGGCGGCGCGTTGGGTGCATCATATTTCTTTGATAAGGGTTATATCGGTATGTCCTATGCGAAGCATGATAGTGAAATTGGGAATCCACTTACAACCACAGGGTTTTTTGATCAGGAAACTAGTCGTTGGGATCTGCATTCCGAATTTCATGATATTGATATTTTTGATTTTTTTAACCACTTTAAGTTTAAGATGGCCCAAACCGACTATAAGCATGACGAACACCATGAGCCGGGTGAAATTGTGGCAACATTTGAAAATCGTGGCTTGGATGGAACATTGGAATTAGGACATCACGCCATTGCTGGGATGAGCGGTGTGGTTGGACTACATTTTGAGAATTCAACTTTCAAGCAACCCAATGGAGTTCTGTTGCCGACTGCTAATACTGATTCACAATCTGTGTATGTGTATGAGGAGTTACCAATCAATGAACATAAACTGACTTTAGGGTTTAGACGAGGTAATCATGATGTAAAACGAAATGCTTTTACAGGTGATGGAGGGTGTAGCGTAACTTACACAGACTCAGTTGATTGTGCAGGATCAAGCGGAACCGAGGATGATCAAGCATTCGGGGAAACCGAAAAAACATTTCAGACCAACAATGCTGCTATCGGAGGGGTTTATAAGATTAACCAAAGTTGGTCTTTAAATTCAAATCTGGCTCACTCGGAAAGAGCCCCAGCATTTTTCGAGTTATTCCCTTATGGCGCTCACCACGCGACTGAGCAAGTTCACAAAGGAAATGAAAACCTTAACACCGAGTTATCCAATACGATAGACTTTAAAGTTAAGTGGAAAAATAATGGACACTTCTTTAGCGTTGGTCCTTATTACACGAAATTTAATCGCTTTATAGGGTTATTTGATACAGGGGACGACCTCTTTCACCTGCATGAGGGAGAGGTAGATGCTGAAGCAATGAGTGTATTTCAATATCGTTCGGTTGGAGCAACATTTAAAGGGTTAGAGTTTGATGGTAACTATCAAATCAATGACCAGTTTAATTTTTCTTATAAGGGGGATTATGTCCGAGCTGAACAGGACAACGGAGATGATTTACCAAGGATTTCACCACTTCGATTAGGCGCGGGTGTTTCTTATGAAAAAAATCGATGGTATGCAAGGTTGGATGTTTTAAGAGCATTTGCTCAAGACAATATTGCTGCCAATGAATTAAAAACTGATGGGTACACTAATTTGACAGCTTATGCGGCATATCAATTTCCGATTGAATATAATCTGCAGTTCTTTGTGAAAGGCCATAACTTGCTTGATCAAGAGATACGTGATCATGCTTCTT
The DNA here is from genome assembly GCA_049433705.1 of Bacilli bacterium. Lineage (GTDB taxonomy): Bacteria > Bacillota_I > Bacilli_A > RFN20 > CAG-826 > UBA970. Next base: position 649 of record JBMTFA010000080.1, on the reverse strand, counting down.
TCATGAAGGATAAGTTTTTAAGACCAGGCCGGTCAGTTCTATTCGGATTGAGTGGAGAATTTTAGTAAAAAATAATGACTAACCAAACCGCAAAGAGATTAACAAGGCTAAGAAAAACAGCGGCACTACCAATATCTTTAGCTCTCTTTGCGAGTTTGTGTTTTTCTAAACTAATCCGATCTACGGTCGCCTCGATTGCAGAGTTTAATAGCTCAACAATAGGAACAAGCAAGGTAGAAAAAATCAGCAACACCAGTTCAATGGCGTTGGTTGACAAATAAATGGCAAGGGGAACTAGAATCAGAGTCATAAATATCTCTTGTCTAAAGGCATCCTCTTTCTTGAAAGCAACTTTAAATCCAGCAAATGAGTAACCAATTGCATTGATAAGTCTTTTGATGCCTGTTTTTCCTTTAAAAGGACTTTCCATGTTATCCCTCCCTTGATAAAATTTGCACTCATTATAAATGAATGTGAGAAAAAATGACTAGACTTGTAAACTGTGTAAAGCTGGGTAAAGAAGCGGAAGGACTCGATTTTCCTCCTTACCCTGGCGAATTGGGAAAAAAAATATTTGAAAACGTGTCCAAACAAGCTTGGGCAGATTGGCTCAAACACCAGACCATGTTGGTTAACGAGAATCGGTTAA
>JBMTFA010000079.1:0-3498 GCA_049433705.1 Bacilli bacterium | reverse complement strand
TTTAATAAACAACGTCAAGCCAACATCACACAAGAAATTGCCGAAATTATCGGCGGAGCTTCGGCTTAAGGAGGATGTGAAGATGAATCAAAAAGAGAAAGTTACCTCGTCAACCAATCAATTTGGTGCGATTGTTCAAGTCATCGGCCCAATTGTTGACGTTCGGTTTCCCAGTCAGAATTTACCCATTCTCTTAACCGCATTAGAAATTCCCCTTGAAGGCAAGCCATCTTTAATTGTGGAAGTTGCTCAGCATATTGGTGATGACATGGTACGCGCGGTGGCGATGGGTGCCACCGAAGGCTTAGTCCGTGGCATGAAAGTGATTAACACGAATGCCCCCATTACCATTCCTGTCGGGGAAAAGACCCTAGGAAGAATGTTTGATGTCTTAGGACGACCTATTGATGGGTTAGGTGATGATTTTTCTAGTAGCCCAACGATGCCGATTCACCGTGAACCACCAAAATTTGCCGATCAAAAAACCAGTAAAGATATTTTAGAAACCGGGATCAAAATCATTGATTTAATTTGCCCTTATTTAAAAGGTGGGAAGATTGGTTTATTTGGATCTGCTGGGGTGGGTAAAACCGTTCTGATTCAAGAGCTCATTCACAACATTGCTTTTGAACAAAAAGGTTTATCCGTCTTTGCTGGTGTCGGTGAACGTTCCCGTGAAGGAAATGACTTATATCGAGAAATGAAAGAATCGAACGTCTTACCCCAAACCGCCCTTGTCTTTGGACAAATGAACGAACCACCCGGTGCCCGGATGCGCGTAGGGTTAACAGGTTTAACCTTAGCCGAATATTTCCGCGATGTGAAAAAACAAGATGTGCTTTTATTTATCGATAATATTTTCAGGTTCTCTCAAGCGGGTAGTGAAGTGTCGGCACTTTTAGGTCGAATGCCATCCGCGGTCGGTTATCAACCAACCCTAACCACGGAAATGGGACAACTCCAAGAACGGATTACCTCGACCAAAGATGGATCGATTACATCCGTCCAAGCTGTCTATGTTCCGGCAAACGATTTAACCGATCCCGCCCCTGCAGCAACCTTTGCGCACTTAGATGCGAAAACCGTTTTGGATACGCAAACCGCCGCCCTTGGGATTTATCCAGCGATTGATCCACTCGGTTCTACCTCATTAGCCCTTGATCCAAACATTGTTGGTAAAGATCATTATGCTGCTGCCGTTGGTGCACAAAAAGTTTTACAACGGTATAAAGACTTACAAGATATCATCGCCATTTTAGGGGTGGATGAATTATCTGATGATGATAAATTAATTGTCGGCCGGGCTAGAAGAATCCGTAACTATTTGTCCCAACCGCTCTTCGTTGCCGAACCTTTTAACAACATCCCTGGTAAGTTTGTGAAAATCAAAGATACCGTTCGTAGTGTCCAAGCCATTTTAGATGGCAAAGGGGATAGCTTACCGGAAGGCGCATTCTTATATGTGGGGACCTTTGAAGACGCCATCGCCAAGGCGGATACCTTAAAGTAACATGAACTTTCCTTTGTTGATCATTACCCCAAAGCGTAAAGTCTTCGATGGTGAAGTGACGCTTTTAAGCGTGACGAGTACCGCCGGTCAACTTGGGATTTTAGCCAACCACACGCCATTATTAACGATTCTTAAAACAGGACCAATGCATATCGTTGTGAACGGAAAAACCACGTTTTATGCCGTTTCAGGTGGTGTATTATCTGTGCAAAAGAAACAAACCACCTTACTCGTGGATGCGATTGAACAAGCGGAAGACATTGATCTTTCGCGCGCAAAAGAAGCATTGAAACGCGCTGAAGAACGCTTAAAAGAAAAGACGGAAAAAGTGGACGAAGCAAGAGCCAAAGCGGCCTTAGCAAGGGCGCTTAATCGCATTCAAGTCGCTGAACTCATTAACCGAAAATAATCTTTAGTCTTTTTTCTTATCAACAAACCGAGACGGATAACGACTCGGTTTTTTATCATAAGACGATGAACGTTGACCTTGGTAGGATGATTTTCCTTCTTCTTTTTTAAAGCCGCGAGCATCATGACGGGGTGTCGACCAATTGGATGGTTTACCATACTCATGTCGACGTTGCCCTTGATAGGACTTTTGTCCTTCTTCTTTTCTGAATCCACGGGATTCAGGACGAGGACTTGTGTAACTCGAAGGTTTCGCATCTGGACGATCACTTGAGCCTGAAGCTGGTGAACGATGATGAAAACTGCGACCATAACTTGGTTTGCTCGAAGGTCGACGATGACGGGCATAGCCTGAATCATCCCCTGTCCCTTCTGCCCCATGGACCACCAAGGTGGGATCAAACACGAAATCTTTTAAAGGTTGGGCTGATAACGTCATTTTCGTATGACGGTTAATGTTCATCATCAAGCCATATTCTTCTCGGGAGACAAAATTAATTACATCACCTGAAAATCCAGCACGGCCTGTACGACCGGTGCGGTGTAAAAACGCTTCGGGGGTTTCTGGCATATCAAAGTTGATGACGTGACTTAATTGGTCAATATCAATCCCACGACTGGCAAGATCGGTTGCCACAAGAATGCGCACGTGTTTTTCTTTAAATTTACGCATCGCAAATTGGCGTTGCGCTTGTGATTGATTGCCGTGGAGTTCCACCACTTGATGGCCTTGATGCGTTAAATTGACTGCGGTGCGTTTTGCTCCACGTTTGGTTCTAACAAATATTAAAACGGATTTTAACTCAGGATTTTTTAATAAATGCATCAGTAAAGATAACTTCTGATTCTTTTCAATTTTAATGGTTTGATGCCGGATTTGATTTAAAGGTTGACTCACTGGGGTAATCGCAATGCGTTCAGGGTTCACTAAGAACGAATGGGCTAGGTTAGCAATCAGTTCAGGCATCGTTGCAGAAAATAAAGCAGCCTGACGAGGTTTTGGTAAGGAATTTAAAATCGTTTTGATGTCGGGTAAAAATCCCATGTCTAACATTTGATCCGCTTCATCTAGGACAACCATCTTGATGGTTTGAGGATGAAACACATGATCGCGCATTAAATCTAATAACCGTCCCGGCGTGGCAACGGCAATATCAATCCCTTGCTTTAACATGTTGATTTGACCAAATTTAGATACGCCTCCGAAGAACATGCCAATTCTTAAATTGGAAAAACGAGCAAGTTGCATGAAGGTTTCTTGAATTTGAACCGCAAGTTCTCTGGTCGGAACGATGATTAATCCTCGGATTACTCTTTTGGTTTCTTTGGGTAGACTCGTAATCAATTGAATCATTGGTAAGGCAAACGCGGCGGTTTTACCCGTTCCCGTTTGTGCCGTTCCTAACACATCTTTTCCTGATAATAAAATCGGAATCGCTTGTTGTTGAATCGGGGTAGGGGTTTTATACCCAGCCTTTTCAACCGCGCGTAATAACGCTTCGTTTAAACTTAAATTCGTAAATGACATGGTTGCTCCTTGGTGATGATCCTGAAAGCAATCTGCCACGAATCATAAACAC
>JBMTFA010000078.1:0-3629 GCA_049433705.1 Bacilli bacterium | reverse complement strand
CACCATTTGTTTGGTTAAGGTTGCATTGGCAGGTTGTAAGGTATCATCCCAATCTCCACCCCCATAGGCAGGCAGTACCGTGCCGGGAATCGCACTTGCTTTTAATACTTGTAAAATGGCTTCCACATGATCTTTTAACGGTACAGTTTCAGTGGTGAACTTACCCGTATGTTTATCCATGTAGGGGATTGGTGTGTCTAGAATCGTTACATCGCCCGTTGCCTCTAAATAATTGGCGAGCGCTTTCAATGGCCACACGGTGACATCCCCATGAGATTCGTGCGCTTGGATATGACGATAATGGTCGAACATAAACCATTGCGGGAATTCTTTGGTATCGACAAATTGTCTGGCAAAAACTTTTAATAAAATGTCTTTGGTTAAATCAAAACGTTGCGCGGTTAAAAAGAGTTCAAACGGCCCTTGCAGGACATCGCGTGTGCCCCAGGCCGCACCATTATATTGTTCTAAACCATGGGGAGACGCATAATGCACTAACGCATCATGGACATACCAAGGAACAAGATAATTAAACGCATCCAACCAGGCTTGATGTTGGGGATGGTTGAGCGTTAGGGGAATGAGTTGCTTAATTAAGGCAGGATAAAAGGAAGGTGTCTTGATTGCATCTAACAAAGATGCAAAGCTTCCCGATAACGTTGCCTGCGTATAAAATTCAAACTTGGATACTTGTTTTAATTGGAGACCAATCATTCCACCATCGCTAGTCAATGAAGGCAAGAGATCACGACCCATCATCAATTGATAGGGCTGATTGACCATCAACCGATACCGTAATCCTGGATAATAATCTTTGATCATCCCGTTGCTACGCCCATCAATAACCATCGCTTGACCATCAAGCGTGTATTCAATCGCATGTTGATATTCATTGGTATCGAGTAAAAACTGTTGGGTGAGGACCAGGTCATAAGCTTTGTGTTGTTGAGATTCAAAACTTAACGTGGATAAAGGATCGCGCCCATTCACTTTTAGCGTGATGGTTAATTCATCATCGGCAAGGACATAATGCCAGGTGACATGATCTAAACCCATCACCATTAAACTTGGCAAACCAAGTAAGTGGTATGCCCCTTGAGTTTGTAGATATAAACGGGTGCCTGCTAAGGTGTGGAAGTTCAGCGGATGCCGGACATCCCCAGTAAGTTTATGAAAGTTTGTATTCCCATACACCGTGTGGGAACCAAACACCCCCATCATATAGGCAGTAGTGGCAAACACATCTTCACTCGCGTGAAGGACATCCCCACTCAGTAAGATATGCCCATGGGGTCGTTCTACAAGTAATTCTTTTTGCTGACTGATCACATGACGACCATCCGGTAGAAATCCTGATAAAAAGTTTTCATCTTTAGCTTCGACTTGTTGTAAGTCTGGATAAAAGGACAAAATCGTTTTGGTCGTTAAAGGCAAACCAGTGAGTATATGGTTTGGATTAAGGATCGGTTTAATCGACTTCCCTTCGATCGATAACCAGCCCCGCGTTTGCAGAGATGGAACAGGTAAGGGTGCCGTTAAAAAGCTTGCGGGATTGCATCGAGAAATCGTGTAAAACGTCATGGATAAAACATGCGATGAAAGTTGAAAGGATTGAGTTTGTAACGTTAAATAGGCAAATTCATATTGATAATTTTTGGATGGTAACTGGGTTAATTGATACGCAATCGGTTCATGCGTTTGTTTATAAGATAAGCCAAAAAATTGCATCGCATCGGTTGCATAGGCAATGGTAGGAAAGGTAGACCCCATTTGAAAGTAATGAGGATTTCCTTGGTTTTGTCTTGATAATAAAGTAAACCCATCCGGTGTTTTAAACACTTGATGATCAATATATTGCGCCGTATAAGCTTCATTCGCTAAAATCCCAAATGGATTCGCAATCCCAACATCTTGACCATACATCACATCGTAAACAGCATCAGGATTACTGCCTTTTAAATGCAGTAAGTACTGCCAACCTGTTTCTGTCAAGATCAGGTGAACTTGATAGGTAACATCCCAAACGGTCCCAGTGTAAATCGCGCCTTCCGTGGTGCTTTGCCATGTTCCTGGTGCATGCACACCCATTAACTTGGTGACACGATAACCGGTTGCAAGTTTTTCTCTAAGGTAAAGATTGGCAATCATGCCATCGAGTGGGTTGCCTTGTAATAAATTAATTTGATGGTCACCATCCATCCATTTGAACACATCGCCCGTGGGTAATAAGTGGAGACTAAGGTTTCCTTTTTGAAGGAGTTGGGGTTGCCAATGATTGGTTAAACTCGCCATCAGTTAATTTCCTTTGTCAGCGATAACCAATTGCCAGGTTGGCCTGTTAGCAACGTAAGTTTTCCTTTTAAGGGTCGACGTTGATAATCCCGATCAATATAGGTTAAAAATTGAGCGTCAATCTCAACGGTAACGAGTTGAGATGCACCGGGTTGTAACATCACTTTGCTCATCCCCACGAGTTGGCGATTCGCTAACGCTACGGGGGCAAAAGGTTTTTCAAGGTAAACCGGAATGATCACAAAGCCTGCGCGCGAACCGGTATTGTGAACCATGACTTCAACCATGCCACGTTCAGCGGTAGAAACATCCTTGAATTGGTTGAATTGAAAGGTGGTATAACTCAGGCCATCGCCAAAAGTGAAGAGGGGTTCATTCTTTTCATCAATGTAATGGGAGGTATAGGTAAAGGATTGACCTAAGAAAGGACGACCGGTATTGAGGTGGTTGTAACTCAGTGGAATTTGCCCGAGATGGCGAGGGAACGACATCGTGAGTTTCGCGGATGGATTATTGCGACCATATAAAGTGTCGACGATAGAATTTGCGGCTTCTGACCCTAAGAAATACGGGTATAGAATCGCATCGACTTCATCGACCACATCCGTTAACACCAACGGACGTCCTGCAGTAATGATGAGCACAATTGGTTTTCTAAAGGATTTGAGTTCACGAATGAACGCTAAAGTTCTTGATGAAAAGATAGGATTGGTTTTCGAGCGTGCCTCTCCTGATTCCTTTTCTTCTTCACCTGTCATCACAACCAAGACATCACTTTGGTGAACGGCTTCAAGGGTAGAAGCATCCCACATTTTGGTATCTTCTTTTGCATGATGAACAAAAGGTTTCAACACACTTTTTACCGTTGGAGTAATCGTCCGATTGCCGTGCCATGACCATGGGCCTAACAGTTGTCCGGAGTCAGATAAATGACCAAGAAGGGCGACTTTTTGGTTTTGAAGAGGGAGTAAATTGTTTTGGTTTTTTAATAAGACAATCGATTCATCTGCGAGGCGTTTGGCGATCGCTTTTTGTCCCAAGGATAAGGGGAAGGATTTTTCTTTTTCAATGTGCGCGCCTTTAAATGGATTTTTAAATAATCCTAATGCTTGTTTCAGTTTGAGCACCCGTAAGACGGCTTGATCTAATACCGTTTCATCAATTAAACCATTTCTCACAAGCACTGGAATATGTTTGATGTATGCGCCGGATGCCATTTCAATATCCACCGTGGCAAGCAACGCTTGGCGAACGGCATCTTGATCATCAACACTGACACGGTGAACCACTGTTTCAATAATGGAATCATAATCCGAAATGGTCACACCTTTAAAACC
>JBMTFA010000077.1:0-3727 GCA_049433705.1 Bacilli bacterium | reverse complement strand
GATATCAAATATGAGGCGTTTGCCGTTGCACGCGAAGCAGCAACCAGAACCCTCAAGATGACCCCCTTTAAAGTACAAATCATTGGTGCCTTAGTGCTTCATGGTGGCAACGTTGCCGAGATGCGTACGGGTGAAGGGAAGACCTTAACTGCAACGATGGCCGTTTATTTGAATGCATTATCTGGTGAAGGGGTTCATGTCATCACCGTCAACGAATACTTAGCAAAGCGTGACGCAGAATGGATGGGCGTCATTTATCAATTTTTAGGTTTAACCGTAGGGGTCAACCTTCGTGACTTAAGTCCAGATCAAAAACAAGCGGCGTATCGTTGTGATATTACTTACTCGACCAACTCCGAATTAGGGTTTGATTATCTTCGTGACAATATGACCGGAAATCTCAAGCAACGCGTGCTTCGCGGTTTACCCTTTGCGGTCATCGATGAAGCCGACTCAATTTTAATTGATGAATCACGGACACCTTTGATTATTTCTGGTGGGGCTAAGACCTCAGAAGCTGAATTTGTTAAATTTGACCGTTTCGTCAAATCGCTTAAAAAAGATAAGCACTTCACCATTGATGTCAAAACCAAGACGGCGAGTTTAACTGATTCTGGTGCAACCTTAGCAGAAATGGCATTTAATATTCGTAATTTATATTCTCCAGAGCACTCAGAAAAAGTGCACCGGATACACCAATCACTGAAAGCCAATCACATCATGGTGCGGGATGTTGATTACTTAGTTGATCCCGAAAGAAATATTCAAATCATTGACCAATTCACCGGTCGGATTTTAAAAGGTAGAGAATTTTCCGATGGGCTACATCAAGCCATTCAAGCCAAGGAAAATGCAATCTTCCGAGCGGAAACGATTACGATGGCCACAATCACCTATCAAAACTTTTTCCGCCTCTATAAAAAATTAGGTGGGATGACCGGGACCGCAAAAACAGAAGAAGAAGAGTTTATTAAGATTTATAACATGAAAGTTGTGAGCATTCCAACCAACGTTCCAATTCATCGGGTCGATGATGTTGATTTAATTTATGCTTCGAAAGCTGCCAAACTTAAAGCAATCATTACTGAGATTAAAGCTCGCCATGAAAAGAAACAACCGATGCTGATTGGGACACCATCGGTTGAAGCTTCTGAGGAACTCTCCCGATTATTAAAAAATGAAGGTTTACAACATTATGTATTAAACGCGAAGAATCACGCATCTGAAGCGGAAATTGTTCGCCGGGCTGGAGAAAAAGGGAGTATCACCATTGCCACTAACATGGCGGGTCGTGGGACGGATATTAAAATCGATGATGAAGTCAGGTCCTTGGGTGGTCTTTGTGTTTTGGGCACCGAACGGCATGAAGCGCGCCGAATTGATAACCAACTCCGTGGTCGTTCTGGTCGGCAAGGGGATCCAGGATATTCCCGCTTCTTTGTTTCTCTTGAAGATGACTTAATGATTCGCTTTGGATCTGATAATTTAAGAAATATGTTTAAGTCTTTAGGGGATGAAGCGATTGAAAATCGTTTACTGATGAATGCAATTACGGGCGCGCAAAAGCGCATTGAAGGGCAAAACTTTGATGTACGGAAGAGCGTCTTAGATTATGATAACGTCCTCGCTAAACAACGGAGCGTGATGTATCGCCGTCGCGACGCTATTCTGATGGCAGACGATGTGACCGATATTATCAACGATGTCTTTACCAATGCTGGGATTTCTTTTGCAACCAAGGCGGTTATTCCCGATGATCGCACCAAGGCGATTGATGGCGAAAAACTTAAAAAGTTATTAGAACCGATGTTATTACCCGAAGGTAGTATCAATGCAAAAGCATTTAGCGAATCACCATCAGAAGAAGTCGCAGAAGATATCACCATTCTTTTAATTAATCGGTATAAACAAGCCACCAAAGAATGGCCACCGGAAGTCATCAAGGGTTTACCAAGACAAGTGTTATTGAAAATCATCGACGTCAATTGGCCACGTCACATTGATGCGATGGATCACTTAAGACAAAGCATTCATTTACGTAGTTACGCGCAAAGCAATCCGTTACAAGATTATGTCAATGAAGGTTTTAGAATGTTTAAGGAACTCAATGAAAAGATTGCGGTGGAATTTGTCAGTGCAATGCTCACTGCCAAACTAGAACTTAAACCTAAAATCTCCCCGATTCAATTAGACCCCAGTAAGGTAGGCGCTTAAGATGATTGATATTGGTTTGTTAAAAGCGGAGTTAAATGACTTAGCGGTGCTCATCCAGCAAGTCAGTGAATCTCTTTGACCTCGCTCAATTAAAACAATCGATTCTTGATGATGAAGCGTTGATGGATGGCCCCCATTTTTGGGATCATCAACGACAAGCAAAAGCGGTTATTCAACGATTAAATGAAAAGAAATTTTTTGTTGAGTCACTCGATAAACTCAAACAAACGCATCATGATTTGCTCGAACTTTTACCGTTAATAGAAGCGGATGAAAGTTTATTTCAAGGGTTTCAAAGTGAATTAACGCAAGTAAAAACCTTAGGAAAGCAAGTTCAAGAACAAATTTTATTCTCTGGTGAATTTGACAGTCTCAATGCGATTGTGGAAATTCATCCTGGTGCCGGTGGAACGGAAAGCCATGATTGGGCGAATATGCTTTATCGCATGTACGTGCGGTATGCTGAGGCGAATCGGATGCAAGTGCAAATGCTGGATTATCTCGCGGGAGAAGAAGCGGGTATCAAAAGTGTGACCATGTTAATTAAAGGCGCCCGCGCCTATGGCTTATTAAAGTCTGAAAAAGGTGTCCACCGCCTTGTCAGAATTTCTCCCTTTGATGCGAATGGCCGTCGCCATACCTCCTTTGCTAGTGTCAACGTGATTCCGGAAATTGTGGATGAAGTTGACATTGACGTTCAGGAAAAAGATTTACGGATTGATACCTATCGCTCCGGTGGTGCCGGTGGGCAAAATGTGAATAAAGTCGAAAGTGCGGTTCGCATTACCCATATCCCTACTGGATTAGTTGCCGCCTGCCAAATTGAACGAAGCCAATTACAAAATAAAGAAAAGGCGATGCAAATGCTCAAAGCACAATTGTACCAACTCAAAAAACAACAACAAGAAGCGCACTTAGATGCGATAGTTGGAGAACAAAAAGATATCGAATGGGGAAGTCAAATTCGCTCTTATGTCTTTCAACCCTACATGTTAATTAAAGATCACCGTACTGATTACCAAGAAGGCGATGTGAATAAAGTCATGGATGGTACCATTGATGGTTTCATTCGTGCTTACTTAGAAATGGAAGCTAAAAAACATGCAAAAAAATAAAATCATCACCAATGTGTTACTGATTATCGCGGCGAATGCTTTACTCGCGTTGGCGAGTGCTTTATTTTTTCTACCCCTTGGCATTGTCAATGGTGGGATGAATGGTGTCTCGATTATTTTCCTCGAGTGGTTTGGATTGCCTGTAGAAATCACCACCGCCGCTTTAGCGTGGGGTTTCTTTTTCCTGGGGTTACTTTTTTTAGGTAAACGCTTTAGTACGCAAACCTTAGTTGCGACGATTGTTTATCCCATTGTCTTTTTCTTACTCGTGCGTTTTGATGGTCCTAGATGGATTGGGTTTCAAGTTGAAGAAGAAACGCATCGGTTAATTGCCGCCCTCATGGGTGGCAGTTTAGTTGGAGTAGGCATGGGCTTATCTTTTTTAGCGGGTGGTAGCA
>JBMTFA010000076.1:0-3847 GCA_049433705.1 Bacilli bacterium | reverse complement strand
TGAGGGTTCTGGTTGCTGCTTCGCGTGCAACGGCAAACGCCTCATATTTGATATCATCCAAGGTTTTCCCTTGTTTTAATAAATCACGAAAATAAATGGTCTTTGCTTTAAGGGCGTCATCACTCAACCCTTTCATTTCCGCTTCAAATGCTAAAACAAGATTGGCTTCCTTGCTTAATTTTTTTAATTGTTTTTCTTCGAGTTTAAAGAGTTTTTCAATCCATGCCATATTTGCTGTTTCCAAGTCCTTATTTTATCATTTTTATTCGCGCTTGTAATCTCATTTTTTTCCACTTTTTTTCTTGCTAAGATAAAGATTTTCACCAATGGCCTCTCCCCTTTAGCCAAGAGTCCAATCATTGCTTTCATCGTCTCCCCACTGGTCATGACATCATCAATGAGTAAGATTCTTTTTGGTAAGATAACGCCTTCTTTTCTTTTAAGAATCGAATGAATCCCATGGCGGCCTTCGCTACCCTGTTCAGCTTGGCGATAAGGTTCACGTTTTTCAAAAATCTCTAACCAAGGTAATCCAACATCTCGCCAAATTTCTTGTAAAGGAAAGAAACCCCTTTGGGCAGTATCGAGCGGGTGACTCGGTGCAGGCACCAACGTATAGCCATGATATTTCCATCGCAAATATAACCGATGCTGATTCAAAAACACGTCACCCAAGACCACATCCCGTAACGTTTTAAATTGATGGATGGTGGACTGGAAATGCTCACCATAGTCAAACAAGGATTCAATCGGTAAACCAAAGAAAGATTCACATCGATGATGCCATTCTAACTTCTGGAAACAACGAAGACATAAAGCAGGAGGTAGCCAAAGATGAAAAAGATGACGAAGCTCAAAAGCTTGAAAGCATTGTTTACAAATGGGCATTGGCAAAACTCATTTTCGCTTGCGCATCCAATAACGTCTCATTCACCTTATCCGTTAAGACAATGACTTGACCGGTTGGTGCGATGATTTTTCTCCCCACTCTTCCCGCCATTTGAATCACCATCGATGCTGAATATAATCGATGATCACCCGCAAAGATAATGACCTGTAAACCGGCAAGGGTGATCCCTCTTTCTAAGATCGAGGTGGCAATCAAGATGGGTGCCTTACTTGTTTTAAATTGTTTAATAATCAACTCACGTTGAGGATGATTTGCATAGGCAAAGGCGATGAATGGGAAAGCAATTTTGCATAATCGATAGACCCAATGCCCTAAGGCGATTGTGGGAACAAAGACTAAAACTGGTAATTGTTTTTTATGGAATTGATAAAGGTGATAAAGAAGGGCAAACCATTTGAAAACAAATGGAAAAACTTGAAAATTGAGTAACGGTAATGGATGTCCATGATACCGGGCGTAAAGATGAAAAACTTTCCCACCGCTTTGCTGAAATTTTCTCAGGGTAGAGGACGAAAAGGTTGCCGATAAATAGATAATGATGCCGCATACTGAACGTTGAACTAATGCCTCCAGAACCGGATCTCCATGATAAGGAAAGGCATCCACTTCATCAAAAATCAACACATCAAAATAAGCTTGATACCGATAAATTTGATGGGTAGTTAAAATCAGTAAATCCCCTTCAAGTTGGTCATGATGGCCACCATACAAGGCAACAATCTTTAACGTTGGGAAGACTTGTTGAAATCGGGGCAGCAATTCCATGACAACATCTTTTCTAGGAATTACAAAACCAATTCTTTTTCCTTCAGCAAGCGCCACTTGAATCAGGGCAAAGACGATTTCAGTTTTCCCACTGCCCGTCACGGCATCCACCATCGCCGGTTGTTTTTGGCGATAACAGTGAAGTAAGCTATCAGAAATGGCTTGTTGTTCTTGAGTAAGGGTATACCCTAGTTGTAAACGAACTGCCAAAGGAATTCGCGGTTGAGGTACCCAAGCAGGATATTGAAATTGAAGACAAGCACGGCAATAAGGTTGGCCTTGGCGCATGCCAATCAAATGCGTTGCTTGTTGATGACAGATTGGGCACTGATAAGTTTCCACATCCTAAAATAGGATGGAATTTTTCTTAACGGAAATGTTTAGCTTCGTAATCGGCAATTAAATCTAATCGCGTTTGGTGACGGCCACCTTCATACGGAGTATGAATAAAAAGTTGAATGCGTTTTAAAATTTCTTCTAATGTCATATAACGCGCGCCAAAAGCAATCAAATTCGCATCATTATCAATCCGAGCTCGCTTGACCGCCTCATCATGGTAACCGACCGCACATCGCGCACCTTTGACTTTGTTCGCGGCAATCGACACCCCAATCCCCGAACCACAGATGAGCACGCCAAAGGCTGCTTCCTTGGCCACCACGCGTTCAGCCGCGCTTAAAGCATATTCAGGATAATGGCAACTTCCTTCGGAGAAAGTGCCTCCGTCAATCGTGGTGAAACCTAAGCTATTTAGTTTTTCAATTAAGATTTGTTTGGTGGCAAATCCAGCATGGTCACTGGCAATCAATATGGTTTTCATTGGGTACTCCTTCTTTAAGTATATAAGAAAGCAAAGCGAGCTTTACCGTTCATGTCATTTTTAATTTGCAAGGTTGCTTGAGGAAAATAAATTTGAGAAAGATCATGCAGCACCTTCACCAAACTAGGATCAATTTCAAAGGCAATGATTCCTTGCGGGGATAACCAGACTTTTGCTTGGGATAAATATAATGCATAAAATCGATGAGCAGGACTCGCAATCAAAGCGATAGAAGGTTCATATTGACGAACCAACGGATCCAGTAAAGCTTCCGAAGCGACATATGGAGGATTACTGATGATGAGATCAAAACTTGATAAAGCTTGTTGATGAAGGGCATCTAAACCATTGCCTTCAACAAAGGTTAAGGATAGATTCAGTTGTTTAGCGTTTTCCTTAGCGACTGCCAATGCGGGTTGACTAATATCGGTTGCGACCACATGCCAAGCAGGTTGACGATGTTTGATTGCCAAAGCAATCGCGCCACTTCCTGTGCCAATATCCACCACGTGAATGGTTTTTTTACTCGCGAACAACCTTGATGCTTCTAGCACCAATTCTTCTGATTCTGGACGGGGAATTAACACATCCCGATTGACGAGAAGTGGTAGACCTAAAAACATAGTTTTACCAAGGATATACGCCACTGGTTCGCCTTGTTTTAATCGATTAAAATCACCGATATAGGCAGGGGATGGTGACCATGCTTCATCTAAATGCGTCAATAAATCATCGACGGATTGCCGCTGACAATGATGCACCAAGAGTTGGTGAATCCCAAAGGTATCAATCGCGCCAATACCTACTTGTTTAAGCGCAGCTTGATAAACTGCACGAATCGTCATTCGCCACCTGTAAGTTTTTGTTGTTGGTCGTAATGGATAAGGGCTTCAACGATATCTTCAATTTGCCCTTCCATCACGCGGTCTAATTGATTAATGGTAAAGCCGATGCGATGATCAGTGACACGATTTTGCGGGTAATTATAAGTACGAATTTTTTCACTTCGTTCACCCGTTCCTACTTTAAGTTTTCTTTCGCTACCAACTTTTTCATCAATCTCGGCTTGTTTATGGGCTTCAAGTTTGGCGTACAACATCTTCATCGCCAATTCCCGGTTTTGAATTTGTGATTTTTCAATTTGGCATGAGACAACAATTCCAGTAGGTAAGTGGGTAATCCGAACAGCAGATTCAGTTTTATTGACGTTTTGTCCACCCGCACCTTGGGAGCGATAGGTATCGACTTGTAAATCGTTGGAATTAATCACAATATCCACTTCTTCCACTTCAGGCATCACGAGCACTGTGGCGGTCGAGGTATGAATTCGGCCTGAGGCTTCGGTGGCAGGC
>JBMTFA010000075.1:0-4027 GCA_049433705.1 Bacilli bacterium | reverse complement strand
CCTCGTTGATACGCTTTTAACATGCGCTCAGGCGCATGTTTTTTTATGATTTGTAGCACGACATAAGGATTAAGTAGCAATTCTCTTCCTAAGTAAATTAGATCACAATCGACATCAAGTGCAGCTTCCATTTGTTCTACCGTGGTGATAAGACCTCCACCAATTGTAGGAACACCTAGGGCGCGAATCCTCCTGGCAAAAGGTAATTGATAACCCGGTTTAGGTGTAATGGAAACAGGGACGACGCCACCACTACTGACATTGACACCTGCAATCAAAGTGCGAATAAGGTTAACGACCTCGAGCGTATCTTGGATATGATGACCGCCTTCTGCATATTCTTCAGCAGACATTCTCAACCATACTTCCCCCTTAAAAACCGAACGAACGGCAGTTAGAATGTCCTTAAGTAGCCGTGTGCGGTTAACTAAACTACCTCCATATTCGTCTGTACGATGGTTGGATAATGGTGATAAAAATTGGTTGATTAAGTAACCATGGGCAGCATGGATTTCAATGCCATCAAATCCAGCGATGCTTGCTCGTGTTGCTGCCAGCGTAAATGCGTTGACAACTTCATGAATTTGCTCAAGTGTCATCGCCAAAGGGGTTGGATAATCTTGAGAAAATGTGATCGCAGATGGGGCGATGGTTTGCGTTCCTTTCACCCCACACTTTCTTCCTGCGTGGGCAAGTTGAATCGCAATTTTACTGTCGGCAATATGGACAGCGTTAACCAATTGTTTTAAACCTTCAACGTGCGCATCATCATAAATACCTAAATCGCGATCAGAAATTCTTCCTCTGGCTTCGACCGAAGTCGCTTCGGTAATCACCATCGAGACACCGCCATAAGCCCGCGCAGTGTAATGGGAAAAATGAAAGGGTTGAATGGTGCCTGTTTGATCAGCACTATACATACACATCGGCGCCATTACAACGCGATTTTTTAAAGCAAGTTGACCAAACTGATATGGGGTGAGTAGTTTAAGCACCAAGATAATTGATTCCTAGGTAAAAACCCATTTCAAAACTACTATAGAATTGATTGCGATTGGAAATTGCACTTAAAACCCATAGATCAACTTCCATCTCAGCAAAATTTATTTCGACAAGGAATTCTTCAGGATTCGTTCCTTGATAAAAGTTGTTTGCAAATCTTGCCTTTAAAACTCGAACCACCTCTTCATATAATTCAATGTTTTGGGTGACTTGGTCGATGGCTAGATTTAACGTATAGGTGTGATTTGGTTCATCTTCAGTCAAAGACAAAGTTAAAGGGGGGCTGACTAACGTCTCACCTTCCTTTAATCCAAATAAGGAACTGACATAGATGAGTTGATCATAATCAAAGGACGATAAATCAAGCACAGATAATGTCAACCCATACATGAGGTCTTCTTGTTTCGGATCAACGGGATCAACTTCTTTGTAACCAAATACGACTTCAAAATCATCAGGATGACGGTAATCAGCAGGCACTTGCGGAAAGCGCGCAAACCCAAGGTTTTCCATTTGATCAAGGGTAAACCATAATCTTTCATACACAGCTTCATCTAACGGTTCTTGCCGGATGATGTTACCCTCTTCATCTAACATGTCATTGGCTATCAGGGTTTGATTAAATTGTTCGCGGAGTAATAGGGTTGTTAAACTCACCGCATTTAACCCAGGCATCGCCGCAATAAAAGCAAAGACGCCGACGAGCATGAGTAAACCTCGGTGGACCGCCAAGACGTCTTTTCTTAAGCGAAAGACTGCATACGCGATGGGCCAAATCCCAAGGATCAGTTGAATCGTAATACTTAAGGAAATACCAGAAAGAACCCACAAGCGAATTTGTTCAAAGTAAAACCCTGCCATAACCACGATTAAACCAAAGTGGAAATAACGAACAAATAACGAGATAAAGGTATTTTTTTTAATAAATGGTGTCAAAGCAACTTGGGCGGAAATCCCCGCAAAGGAAATGACTAAAGTAGAGAAAGTGTACACTTCCGATTCAAAACTATCGGAATTGAAGACACCCGTTAGCAAATACACAAAGACTAAACCCGTGAAGACCGTAATCACTGGGGCAACCACGAATAAAAAGATGCGTTGCCAAATAAGATGAAAATGTTTAGCAACCGTAATCTTTTCATTCACTTGAGGATAAGAAGATAAAAACGTAGGAACAAAGATATACGTCACAATCAAAATAAAGATATTGGCATAGACCACCAAATCTAAAGCCAGATTGAATAAGACGTTTGCGCTAATGAGCAAAATAAAAATCCCAACAAAGAGTAAAAATGCATAAAGCATCGCCGTGAACAAGCGCGTAAAGATGGTAATGATCCCTGTTTCAATCGGTGTCTTGTTCCATAACCAAGGAAAGAAAATCGGCAGTAAGTAAACGGTATAGAGTAAATTAGAAAAGCGATTGAATTCAATCGTGTCATGATTTTCAAGCCGTAAAAATAACCAAAAACAAAATCCAAGGAAAACAATGCCACCCACGATGTACCATCGGAACTTTTCCATCGCTGGTCTTTGTTCTCTTAATAGAGTCAACAGCACAAACAGAGGCACCATTAAAAAGAGGGAGCGAGTGACATCTTGAAGGACTGGTGAAGGCCGATCCAGTTCATTGACAATCACCATCAATATCCCAAGTAAAAAAGAACTCAAAACTGCTTCAGGAAATCTAGGTAAACTTGCTTTGAGTGGTTCAAAAATAAACTTTCTGATTTGTTGTAGGATGTTCATCTTCTTCTCCCTCCTTGGTTTGGACGATTGGCACTCGCTGCGCTACTTGCAGCAGCAGCCCGGCGACGGCGAATATCGTCAATAAAGTCATCAATCATCAGCACCACACTGACCGCAAGCGCTTCATCAAATGAATTAGAAATCGCTAATTGATATGTATCACCCCAACTTAAAAACTTCTTCCCAATTTGAACAACCACCCCTAAGTTATCTTTAAAAGTATAGTTATAGCCAAATAAATCACCTGTGATTTCATAACGTTGATCTTTAATCACGAGTTGAAACTTTGTCCCAAAAAAAGTAAACAGCTGTTGTGCCATTTTCGCAACAAGTTGATTTTGACCATCATAAAGATAATAGGTTGGCACAAACGATAAAATCTTTTGTTTCATCGTATAAATCGGAGTGGTTTCACCTCCACGAAAAATATCACGTCGACTATTGAAGGAAATGAATTTTCCTTTTGCTTCATACATCACACTTTGTGCATCATCATACACCTTGAATTCGTCGCGAATCGCAAAGACTTTCTGCTTAAGATAAAGGTATTTCATGATAAGAATCCCTCCACGTGATTCATAAAATCATCAAAGTAAGTATCAAATGGTAAATGCCCCGCATCAGGCATCACCACTAAAGAAGCATTTTCACCAATGGCGGCTTGGAGTTTAATCCCGGTACTTAAAGGAATAAACCCATCAAATTCACCCCAGATTAACAAGATAGGTTGGTTGGTATTGGCAAGTTTAGCATTCGTTGAACCACTATCATTATCTCTAGTAAATTCACGAAGAATTTCTCCAGGAATGGTGCGATTTACCAAATACATTTCATCAAAATCTTCTTGGGTGACAAGTAGGTTTTGGCGTTCAACATCACTATACGCTGTAAAGAAAAATAACCGTTGAATGAAATAATTTTGGACGACATAGTCATAAACAAATAAAGGGAAATCGGTAGGCATTAATCCCCCACCCGTGTTTTCTACATATCCACCCGAACCAATTAAGATCATTTGTGACACATAATCAGGATAATCATGGGCTAAATGGAAAGAAACCTCGCCACCCATTGAATGGGCCATGATGGTCACTGAACTTAGGTTAAGCGCATCAAGAAACTTCACTAAATACGAAGCTTGATTGGCTTTGGCATAATCAAAATTTAAGGATTTTTCTGATAAACCAAATCCTTGTAAATCAACAGCAATCACGTGATAGCGGTCCTTTAAATTGTTCATCACTTCGATAAAGTCATAACTCGAACCAAGAAACCC
>JBMTFA010000074.1:0-4085 GCA_049433705.1 Bacilli bacterium | reverse complement strand
GCGATGAAGCAAGCGAGTAAGAAGCTCGGCACTTGGCGGTTAGAGGCTTGTACGCTCTATGTCACCTTAGAACCATGTTTGATGTGTACGGGTGCAATCATTCAAAGTCGCATTCAACGTGTGGTTTACGGTGCGAGGGATGAGAAGAGTGGCGCATTACATTCGCAAATTCAAATTCATAAAATTCCTCGGGTGCAACATATACCTTTGATTGAAGGTGGCGTGCTTTCGCTTGCATCTCAAACCATTCTCAAGCAATACTTTAAACACAAACGCAATGAAAAAAAGTAATCTCCTTTACTTAACCATCTTTGTGCTCGCAAGCTGTCGCTTGCTACCTTCTCCAAGTAGCACCTCGCTTGTGAGTTCAAGCATTCCGATTCCGGGGGATGATTTTAATCCCTTGATCGATGGTCGAAAGATTTTAAAAGAATTAAGGGTCGTTTCTACCTTTGGTCAAGTCCAAGTTTCCGATTTAAACCCATTACCCTTGTCTGAAATGAATTATCCAGTGAACGACACGGTGACGCCCTATGCAGTAATGGATGCAATAGAAGGGCAATACCCCAACCAAGTTATCCAATTTAATCAAGACGGTATCGATGCGAGTGCGTTATTACCACAATTAGCCGTGGGCGAAATCTTAACCAACACACAAGCATTAGCATGTCTTCAAAGCATTGTCGCGAGCGATGAACGATTTAATCAACAAACTCTGACTACGTACTTTCGAGATTTATCTCATATTTACTATGGTTCACCGTATTATTGGTTTAATAACTTTTTCTTTCAAGAATCAATGGTCATCAAACGTCATCCCAACTTGATTCTTTTTGGTGAGGGTTCACAAACAAAAACTTTCCAAACCGAAGTAAGCATCAACATCGATGTAGATTACCAATTATATGCGAATGATTCAATGATCTTTGAAATCCGAGACGAAACCTATCCTTCGGGATTTTTTGGGGCAAGCGACCGTAAATTTGAAACCATTCGTACAACAGATAACTTTAAACAAGCATTAACCATCGGACCTGTTCAAACCATCTTGAATACATGGCAACAATTACAACGAGAACAACCCCCAATGCCGATTGCCTTTGTAACACCTTGGGCTAACTTACAATCGTCAATTACGTTAACCAAAACCGCGAGCGACACGATTGCCTTTTCCCTCTCTGTTCAATCCTTGATGGACGATGATGCGCCAGAAGAAACCTTCACCCTTCAAGTTGTCCTCCAAGGCAATCAATGGCCACCGCTACAACAAACGTATCAACTTTGGGAACCCATCGTTTAAGGGCAAGGTAGATTTTGTTAAAATAAAGATTATGAGAAAAGAAGAAGTGACCACTTTATTGGTTTATGCGGTGATGATTGGGATTGCCATTTATGTTGGGGTCAACTTAATCGCGCCCGCATTTGTCAAATTAGCCATTACAGGTTTATCGCAATATGTCTATGCGATTATCACCATTTTTGGCGCTTTCTTAATTAACGTGATCCTCCTTGAGCTTTCGCATGTGCTTGGGGCACTGGCGGCTGGATATCGCATCAATACGGTCAATATCCTTGGGTTGGCTTTGGTTAGAACTAATTTAGGTTTTCAACTTCGTTTCCAACCGTATGAGGGATTAACTGGGGAAACCATTGTCACACCAAAAGCCAAGAAATTACACCCAAGACTATGGTTGTTAAGTGGCCTTTATGGCTATCTCCTCTTGATTGTTGTGGCTTTGTTTATCGGATATGGCTTATTTAATGATGAACAATGGGGTCGTTATGCGTCTGTGGTTGTGATTGCAGTTGGTGGGATGTTAATGATTTATAATTTTTTGCCATTTAAGTTAGATACGGTGAATGATGGATACCGCCTTGCTACCTTATCTACACCCAAAGGCAATGCAACGTATGAAGAATTGCAACGCATTGAAGCAGCTTATAAAAAGGGTGAAGATCCTAAACCCTTTAAAACCTTCAAAGAATTAAATCATTTATCACTTCAAGTTTATTTTCATAAAATTTATCAAGCGATTGTCGATGGTGATTATGCAGAAGCGAAAAAGGATTTAAAAACGATCGCAAAAGCACCGAGAATGACAGAAGCCAATCAACAAAAGATTGCGATGCTTGAAACCTATCTTTACTTCTTACAAGCGAAAGGAAAAACAGCTTCAACTTATTATTACAACCTTTCTTCTAAACAACGTAAATATTTAAGTCATGATGTAAATATGACGACCTTAAGTGCATATTTATATGTCGCTGGTATGATTGAAGACTCTTATTCAGAAGCTACCTACACCTTTGAAAGACAAAGAATTGCGATTAAAAAAATTAATGAATCGGGACGAAAAGCAGCAGAAGCGATTATGTTCGATCGCGTATTAAAGTTGGTGAAAAAGAAACATCCTACTTGGCATTTTTAGGTTGGTTCTTGTCTTGTTTTTGTTTGAGTTCTAGTCTTACCTTTTTTGATAATTGAAAGAACTTCACCACGGCAAATAACAAAATAGCAATCAAGAAGAAATCAATCAAAGATTGCACAAATAACCCAAACTGCAGACGAATAGGTGCTACGACCCAACCTGATGGGGGATTGAGTAATTGACTTTCACTTTCAAGATTGGCCAACCCGGGTTGTAAAGTGATAAACCATTGGGATAAGTCTGTTTTGACTAACCAACTGATGAGTGGCATAAACATGTCATTCACTAAACTAGACACAATCTTCTGAAATGAAGTTCCAAGCATGATTGCGACCGCCAAGTCGATTACATTTCCCTTGCTAATAAAGCTGATAAATTCTTGCCATGTTTTTTTCATGATACGTTCTCCTGTTTTTATGATACTTTGTAAATAGGAGTCAATTCAACGATGGCAATTTTAGAAAATGCATTGGTGGTTCCGGGCTTGTTTGTGATTGCCACGCAGGTGGTTACCTATTTGCTATTGAAAAAATCAACGCAGTTGAAAATGATCATCATTCCCAACCTTTCATTGTTTGGTTTAGGATTTGTGATTTCATTAGTGGGTTACTTGCTGGCTTTAGGTGAACCGGGAAGTTGGGCAGGGTTAGGTTTTACAATTTTAATGATCGTGACACTCATTGCTACCGCTATCAGGATAGGCTTATCACTTGTGATGTTTACGTTTTTAAAGAAACGATAAAAGAATAAAAAGAGGAAATACTCATGGAAGAATTATTAGGCGGATTGATTGCGGTCTTGTTATTTGTCGGTATCCAATTTGCGGTCTACACCATCTATCGCAAAACCCAAAAGCGAGGCCTTGCGTTGTTACCTAATCTCGGTATTTTAGTGTTGGGGGTGGCGACGGGTTTAATTCTTGTCGCGGTGGCAAGACAAACTCCAGGGAGTTTTGCTGATTTAGTTGGGGTTATTCTGGTCATCTATAGTGTGATCGGAACCGGTCTATCGTTGCTCGTTTCGTTTTTGATGATTTATCTTATCAACAAAAGAAAAAGCCAACCGACAAAAAAATAATCGATTGGCTTGATGATTACCTTACTTACCGGAGACGGTAAGTTTTTTAATTAATAAGCTTGGGACGTCGTAACCAGAGGGTAATAATTCATTATCATTGGCGACTTCTTTGACATCCATGAACATATCCATGAGGTTACCTGCAATGGTAATTAACGTTAAAGGTGTACCTCGTTTACCGTCTTCAATCATAAAACCATTCGCTTGCAGCGAGAAGTTTCCTGAGGTTGGATTTAAACTCGCATGGACA
The DNA here is from genome assembly GCA_049433705.1 of Bacilli bacterium. Lineage (GTDB taxonomy): Bacteria > Bacillota_I > Bacilli_A > RFN20 > CAG-826 > UBA970. The sequence goes on along the minus strand of JBMTFA010000074.1, from coordinate 329 downwards.
CCCATGACTTCAGTAATGTAAACACCAGTGCCAACTTTCGCAAAAATTTCATCTAAAGACTTTCTTCCTGGTTTTAAGACGATATTTTGGAACCCAATGCCAACTTTACCACCCGAGCGATACCCATTACCGGTGGTTTGAACGCCATCTTTGCTGGCAGTCGTTAAATTGTGGAAGTAAGTTTGTAAGACACCTTTTTTCACCACAACCTTGTTATAAGTTGCCACCCCTTCATCATCAAAATAAGTGAAGAAAGCGTTTTTCTTTAAAGGCATTTCTGAGATCGTCACTTTTTTACTGGCAACCGGTTGGTTGAGTTTACCAATCAT
>JBMTFA010000073.1:0-4125 GCA_049433705.1 Bacilli bacterium | reverse complement strand
CGCAAAAACTTTTTGATTTTGGTTTAGTCAGAAAAGAATATTTTGATCGTAAACTCGGCCATAAGAAAAGTGACTTTAAGTTCAAGAAATTCTTAGGTAAACGTTATCGCTATACGCCAGCACCGATGACCGATGCAGAAGTTGAACAATTATTTCAACTCATTCAAACGTTATTGTCGATGACCCCGAAAAGCAATCAAGAACCTTCGCTCACTAACCCATTACCAACCCAAGCCCAACCAAAGAAAAAACAAGCACTTCCAGTTTCCTTCCTTGGCATCTTGCTCTTTATATTTGCCTTTGCTGGTTTAGGTGGTGGCGGTTATGCGGCTTATTTGGTCTATACAAATGCTGGTCCACTTGCTTTAGAACTTGCTGCAGTGATTGGGGCGACGAGTTTGTTTTTCTTTCTTACCTTACTTGTGCTGGCAAGAATCTTAAGATTTTTACGCGCTTTACGTTAATCCCAAATTCCCATCTTGTATAATCATCCATAGAGGTAATGCTATGGATTTTTTTATTCAAGTGCTTGTGACATTATTGGTGTTTACCGTGGTTGATTTATTTTGGTTAGTGAAAGTTGCGCCCAAACTTTATCGAAAACATATTGGGCATTTGATGGCTGAAAAAGTGAATCGTGTTGGGGCATTGCTATTTTATGTGATCTTCATTATTGGCTTAGTCTTTTTTGTGATTTATCCCCAACAAGATAATCTCTGGCTTGGCGTTGGTTATGGTGCGATGTTTGGTTTAGTGACCTATGCAACTTATGACCTCACCAATCTTGCCACCTTAAAACAATGGCCAGTCACGATTACGGTGATTGATTTAGTTTGGGGTACCTTGGTGACTGCCGTCACCTCTGGTTTGGTGATCTTATTAATCGGAGCGTTTTAACCATGGCCAATATATTAGTAGGAACTGGTTTACTCGTTGCCTTCTTGGTCGTGGTGATTCACTTTATCATTTACTTTATTCGTGCGGTTCGTTTGAATAATTTTGGCATTATTGATATCGGTTGGGGTCAGGGCTTTGTTTGGATTGTCTGGGTAGTGATGATTGTTCGTACCTTTTTACTCGGTGCTAATCCCAATGTCATTGGTTATCTGACCGTGGTGCTGACCACAATCTGGGGGTTACGACTGGCTTACCATATTCACCAACGTAATATGGGAAAACCAGAAGATAAACGTTATGTGGCGATGCGCGCAAAGATTAAACCACCTTATGTGTTACTGAAAAGTTTTCTGCGAATTTTTCTTCCTCAAGCCGTGCTTATGTTTCTCATTTCCATTGGCTTAGTGTTGAATGTGATGTCGGGATTCAGCGAACCGATTGCCCCATTGAATTTATTCGTGGTGGTGTTTGCAGTTCTCATTTGGTTGATTGGTTATGTCTTTCAGGCGATGGGTGACCGACAATTGGCGTTGTTCATTCAAAAGCCTGAAAACAAAGGAAAATTAATGACGGAAGGCTTATGGGCTTATACGCGTCATCCCAATTATTTTGGGGAAGTGCTCATGTGGTGGGGCGTTGGGATTTTAGGGTTAGCCAATCAGTTTGGATTGCTCTACGCTCTCCTCACCTTGATTGCCCCGATCATCGTGACTTGGTTATTACGGTTTGTCTCTGGGGTGCCATTACTTGAAAAGCATATGCGAACCAAACCAGGCTTTGACACATACGAAAAAACCACGAATATTTTCATTCCGTGGTTTCCGAAAAAAATTAAATAAAAACTTAACCGCCGATGCCTAAACCAGGCAAGAATTCAGAATTAAAGATCATGTGGAGCACAATTAACCCCAACATAATCGGTGGCAAGATGGTGTGAATCGTGTTCAATAACTTAAGATTACCTTTTTTGTTTTCTTGAAGATAACCGGTAATCCCTTGAATCACTAATAACGAGACTAAAGTACCACCTGTTAAACTAGGGGCACCGGTAATGGAAAATTGTAACGCAGCGTGGGCGAGGGCTGATAATAATGCGCCGATACCAAAATAACGATGGTATTTTTGTAAAAATAAGAGCACTTTTAAGTCTAAGGAAGTCTTCACTTCATTCTTTTTGTTGCGTGCCAGTACCGTTGCTAAAGTAAGTTGAACAAGCTTTCTTGTTGTACTTAACAAGATGAATGCGACGGTAATAAAACCTAAAATTGGACCCACATTGATTCTCCTTTAATTGAGTTTTTTGGGATGCTGAATGATACTTAAATCATACCATTTGATGATGGTTTGCATTTCATCACTTGATAATTTATGACCAAATTTAAACCAAGCAAGCGAGACATTGGCACCAAATTTATCTAAGACTTGCTTGAGACTTTTGGTAGATTCAAGAGGGATGATAGGATCATTACTACCTGCCGTAATTAACACGGTGGTGTTTTTCAAATCAGGAATTTGTTCATCTTTTCTTGGTAACATGGGATGCATTAAAATCGCGCCACGTAGACTATAAGGAATTTGCAAGAGTAAATTAGCAGCAATATTTGCCCCATTCGAGTAACCAACTGCAATCACATCACTCCGTTCAAAATCATAGGTTCGGCTTGCTTGGTCAATAAAGTCATTGAGTTGCGTGGTTCGATACATTAAGTCTTGTTCATCAAAGACTCCGGGGGCTAGGCGACGAAAAAACCGGGGCATCCCGTTTTCTATTACTTCCCCACGAACCGCCAATAAATTTGCGTCATTATCGATCATTTTCCCAACAGGAATCAAATCATTTTCATCCCCGCCGGTTCCATGCAATAGAAGTAGGGTGGGGCGGTTGGGTTTGGTGCCTTTAATAAACTTATGAATCATTTTTTTAAGCGTCCTAGCAACATTATAGGTGTAAGTGACTATAATAGGGTTGTTGATACTTTAAAGAAAAGGAGAATTTCAAAAGTATGGCAGAAGCAGTCTTACCGACCTTTGATCAAAAAGTAGATAAGTTGATCAAATTCAACAAGACGATGGGTCTCGTCCACCTGATCCAAGGTGTGTTGATGATGTTGTTTGCTTTTTTTGTTTATCCAGCCCTTACTTCACAAGGTGCATTTACTATTCCTGTTACTGGAAATTATTTAGAATTTAATGAAGCGACGAGAGCCTTAGTTTTGAGAACTAAAGATTTATTTGAACTTCCATTTCTTCCGATGACGGCAAGTTTCTTGCTTTTATCTGCAATTTTCCATTTTTTAATTGCCTTCCCATTCAAGAACAAATACCGCGCCGGATTAAGAGTAGGCATCAACCAATTCCGTTGGTATGAATATGCGTTAAGCTCTTCGCTCATGATCGTGTTAATCTCAGCATTGTTTGGTGTTCGTGACGTTGCCGTCTTTGCATTAATCGCCTTATCGAACGCGGCGATGAACTTATTCGGTTTAGACATGGAATTACTCAACCAAGGTGAATCCAAAGTTGGTAAGAAAGTTAACTGGTTACCTTTCATTTTTGGTACCGTGATTGGCTTAGCCCCATGGGTTGCGATTGCGTTCTATATTGGTGTCAATCCTAACTTAGATGCAGTGCCAGGCTTCGTCTGGGCGATCTTAGCGACTTACTTCATCGCCTTCAATACGTTCCCAGTGAACATGCTCTTACAATATTTAGGCGTGGGTAAATTCAAAGATTACCTCCACGGTGAAAGAGGTTATATCGTCTTATCATTAGTTGCGAAAACCATCTTAACCTGGTTAGTCTTATTTGGCGCTTTCCAACCTTCATAAACTTTAACGAAGTTAATTAAGGTAAAATAAAGCTAAGGGAAACCTTAGCTTTTTTTATGAACCGATTTACCCAACCCGAAATTTACCAGGGCTTCAACCAAACTCAACACTATTTTGAGGGTTGGTACTTTAAACTTGTTTCTCAAGATTTAAAAACTTCGCTGGCGTTAATTCCTGGGATTTCATTAGCGAAAAACGATCCACATGCATTTATTCAAGCCTTTGTCGTTAAGCATGGTGCACAACCTACTTTAAAAAATGTTTACCTACGGTTTCCTAAAGAAGAATTTGTTGCCCAAAAATCAAAGTTTAATGTTGGCATTGGCATGAACCAATTCTCGTTATCCCACCTTCATCTTGATCTAAAACAAGATGACTTTTCCTTAAAAGGCGATATTCA
>JBMTFA010000072.1:0-4163 GCA_049433705.1 Bacilli bacterium | reverse complement strand
GGAGCAACAAGGCTTGTTGCTTTTCAAGTTGGGCTTGATCCATGGCTTTGGCATATCCACCTTCTGCTTTTGCAGTTTCCAAAGGTAGGATGACAAATTTTGCCCCTAATGATTCCACTTGTTCTTTGACTTCTTGACGAACATCGTAAGCTGACACCACCGCGCCTAAGCGTTTCGCCGTGGCAATCGCCTGTAACCCGGCAACGCCAACCCCAAGAATTAAAACTTTTGCAGGAACAATCGTCCCGGCAGCCGTCATCATCATGGGAAAGATTTTTTTTGAATAAAATGCTCCCGTAATCACCGCTTGATAACCCGCTAAGTTTGCCATAGAGGATAAAACATCCATCGCTTGTGCTCTTGTGGTCCGCGGTAATAATTCTAAAGAAAATGTCGACACTTGGTTTTTTTCTAACGTTAGAAAACTTGGATGGGGTCCATAAGGTTCAAGTAACCCAATCAGGATTTGTTTTGCTTTCATGAGCTTGGCAAGGCCATCACCTTGAACATGATTGGCACCCGCACGTACAGCCAATACCACTTGAGCTTTTTCAATGACTTGCTGCAAAGTGGGGACAATGGCTACGCCACGTTGGCCATAGGTTTCATCCACATAACCAGCAGCGACACCAGCCCCTTGTTCCATGAAAATCGAAAAACCTTTTTTAATCAGCGCTTCCGCGTGGCTTGGAATTAAGGCAACACGATCCTCACCAGGATGGGTTTCTTTAATCACACCAATAATCATGATAATCTCCTTAAGATAATTAGAATAACAATTAAAAAAATAGTAGCATATTCACGCTTTAAAAGTAAGGAAAAAATCACATAAAAAAACAACCTTATTTACAAGATTGTTTTGATTGTTCGTTGGTGACCCGTAAGGGATTCGAACCCTTGAATGCCACCGTGAAAGGGTGGTGAGTTAAGCCGCTTCTCCAACGGGCCATGGCGCCTACTGAAGGGATCGAACCTTCGACCAACCGGTTAACAGCCGGTTGCTCTACCGCTGAGCTAAGTAGGCAGCAGCGTAGATTTACGCGAAAAAAATAATAGCATAAACCTTTGCCATTATCAATGAAAAGCACTAACAAAAAAAGGAGTGGGGTTGCCACTCCTTTTTCTTGATTAAACGTAATAGGTTTCGGAAACTTGTTGGGCAATATTGCTAGCCGCGGTGTTAAATACACCGGTAAAGGCTACAGACATCGCACCAAAATGAGAAAAACCTTGATTGTGGCTTTAATTTAAGAAATAGATAAACTACCTATCTACGATGCTTTACCTCTTAATAGTGGGTTTAATTATAATTTGGAAAAATGACAATTACCTTGTTTGCATTCATCAGTAAATTCTTTTAAAATTCATCCAGGAGTATTGCAATGAAAACAATTTTGAATGAGTCTTTAGACCCACGATTTAATTTAGCTTTGGAAACCTATGTGCTCAAACATTTAGACACAAACGAAGACTTTATTTTTTTATGGCAAAACGCCAATTCTGTGATTATTGGTCGTAATCAAAACACGATTGAGGAAGTCAACGCCCAATATGTCCTTGAACACAAGGTGAATGTAGTTCGTCGCATCACAGGTGGAGGTGCTGTTTATCACGATTTAGGTAATCTTAACTTTTCCTTTATTACGAACACTACCAAAGATAATGTGAATAACTATCGCAAGTTTACCGATCCCGTCATTCAAGCTTTACGTAGCTACGGTGTCCCTGCTGAATTTGGTGGCCGTAACGATATTCTCGTTGAGGGGATGAAAATTTCTGGTAACGCTCAAGCATTTCATGGCCACCGGTTTCTCCATCACGGAACGATTTTATTCAACGCTGACTTAACGATGCTTGGAAAAATTCTCAACCCGAAACCCGACAAGATTGAATCCAAAGGGATTAAATCGGTCCGGGCTCGGGTGACCAATATTCTCCCTTACTTTAAAACCGTTCCGACGATGGCGGAATTCAAAACTCGCTTACTGAAGAATTTATTAAATACCAAGGACATTATCCCTTTTGTATATACGTTAACCCCTAAAGATTTAGCGGCCATCCAAAAACTAGTCGATGAAAAGTTTTCTACTTGGCAATGGAACTATGGTGAATCACCTGCCTTTACGATGGAAAAATATGGTCGATATGAAGGTGGGGGTGTAACCTTCCGCTTAATGGTGGATAATGGCCTGATTCAATCCGTGAAAATCTACGGAGACTTCCTCGGCACCAAAGATATTGTCGATGTCGAAGTAGCGCTAGCGAATACCCGTTTTGAAAAAGAAGCCGTTCGCCAAAAACTTGCACCCCTGAATCTTGATGAATATTTATTAAAAATCACGCTTGATAACGTGCTTGATTGTTTATTTGCCTAATCCACGAATAAAGAAAAACATCGAGTCAACTCGATGTTTTTTTATTTATCGTTCACTATGAATTTAAATATGAATCGGTTTATCAATAATCCCGTGCGCCGCTTCCATCACCATTTCGGATAAGGTTGGATGCGGATGGATTGTGTGAACCAATTCTTCTGCGGTCGCTTCTAAATTAATCGCTAAGGTTGCTTCGGTAATTAATTCAGTTGCCGAAGGCCCCATGATATGAACGCCAATGATTTCTTTGTAGGGTTTAGAGACGATGATTTTGACTAAGCCATCTTTTTCATTTTCTCCCATCGCTTTGCCGTTTGCGGCTAAAGGGAACGTGGCAGTTTGATAATCGATGCCTTGGGCTTTGGCGTCTTGTTCGGTGACGCCCACCATCGCAATTTCCGGGAAGGTATAAATCCCACTGGGAATGGCATGGTAATCCATTTTTTGTGAACCACCTTGGAGGTGATCAATCACCACTAAGCCCGCATGCGAGGCGACATGGGCAAGCATAAACTTACCCGTGACATCGCCAATCGCGTAAACATTTGGAATCGAGGTTTGCATGTATTCGTTCACTTGCACCCCATGTTTTTCCATTGCTAAGTTAAGCGAGGCAAAGCTCTTCGTGTTGGGTTTCATGCCGACGGCCATCAACACTTTATCCGTGTTGATTTCGATGGTTTTACCATCAAGTTCATAACTAACCGCATTCGTGCCAATTTTGGTAACCGTTGCCGACGTGATCAGTTGAATCCCATCTTTGGTAATTTTCTTTTGGAAGAGATTGCGAAGTTCTTCATCCACTTGGGCAAGGATGTTCGGTAAGCGTTCAATCACCGTTACTTTGGTTCCAAGCGAATTAAAGATCGTTGCAAATTCTAGTCCAATGACCCCACCACCAACAATGACTAACGATGCGGGTAAGGTCTTTAAGTCTAAAATTTCTTTACTCGTTAATAAAAATCCAGCATCAAACGCTTCTTGTAAACCAGGAATCGGAGGCATGATCACACTCGCACCGGTTGCCAAAATTAAGTTTTTTGCTTCTAACGTTTCTTCACTGACTTTGACATGGTTTGCGTCGAGTACTTCCCCCATGCCTTTGATGACGGTCACCCCTGCTTTTTTCAGCAAGGAACCCACGCCACCCGTTAAGCGGCGGACGACCGAATCTTTTCGCTTGATCATTTCGGGTAAGTTAGCGGCAATACTATCAGGTTTGACATCAATCCCGTAGTCTTTCGCATGTTTGAATTGTTCAAAGACTTTCGCCGACTTTAATAACGTTTTGGTTGGAATGCAACCCCAGTTTAAACAGACACCCCCCACATTATCTTTTTCAATGAGGGCGACTTTTAATCCGAGTTGACCTGCTTTAATCGCAGCTACATAACCACCAGGACCACCACCGACGATAACAAGATCAAAGGTTTGCATGGCGATACCTTTAGCTTAAAAATAAGAAAATTTGCATCGGGTCAGAGAGTAATTCTTTAACCTTGAGTAAGAAGCGACCACCATCGGCACCATCAATGACGCGGTGATCAATCGTTAAGGATAAGGGTAAGACATCACGAATGACGATTTGATCGCCTTCAACGACGGGTTTGCGGTAAATACTACCGACACCAAGAATCGCGAGTTCAGGATGTTTAATCACAGGCGTGCCTAACTTAATCCCAGTCGTACCATAGTTGGTGATCGAGAAGGTCCCGTTTTGGAGTTCTTCTAACTTCACTGTCCGGGCGCGAGTGGCCGCACCAAGGGCTTCAATTTCTTTGGCCAAGG
>JBMTFA010000071.1:0-4212 GCA_049433705.1 Bacilli bacterium | reverse complement strand
CTGTCATGGAACGCGTAGCCCTTCTCTCGGTTGAAAGAGAAAACGTAGTGAAGTTAACCATGAGTGAAACTAGTGTTGAAGTATCGAGTAAATCTGCTCAAGTTGGATCAGCAAGTGAACCTTTAACTAAATTTTCCTTTAATGGTGACCATTTCGAAGTCAGTTTTAACGCAGTATATTTAATGGAAGCCATCAGAGCATTTGGGGCAGAAGATATCAAAATTGGATTTATTGGCGATATGAGACCGTTTGTCTTAAAAAACGATAAAGATGACTCCCTCATTCAATTAGCAACGCCTGTGCGCACGTATTAACAATTTAAACGCATTTTAGAGGGGTGTTTAGGGAATATATAATATTCCCTAATTTTCTTTTTTATGCTAAAATTATAGAGGTTTAAACATGGAAAAAGAATCGAATCAATCGGAGGTAGTCATCCATAGCCCTTACATCCAGTTAGGGCAACTCATCAAAATGATTGGATTGATAGAAACCGGTGGTCAGATTAAATCGTTTTTAAACCAAAACCCGATCAAAGTTAACCAGCTTCCCGAACAACGCAGGGGGCGCAAACTCTATCCTGGGGACCAAGTGCTTGTGCTTCATCGCACCATCACCATTAAAGGTTTATGACGATTAATCGTCTAGAGTTGGTCAACTACCGTTCTTATTCACATATGGAATTGATGTTTGATCACCAATTAAATGTCTTTTTGGGTAAAAATGGTGCTGGTAAGACTAATCTTGCTGAAGCGATTCACTTTTTATCCCTTGCTCGTTCCTTTCGTACCGCTAACGACCAAGATTTAATTAAAAAAGGTGAGGCTTTTGCAAAAATCAAAGCACAAATTGATTTACAAGGTCGTAAACAAACCTTGGAAATTATCATTACCCCTCAAGGCAAAAAAGTATTGGTCAATCAAAAACCGATCAAAAAACTATCCGAATTATCCAAAATTATTCACGTTTTGTTTTTTGAACCGCGAGATGTCATGTTGTTTGATGATCTCCCCAAGGTGAGAAGAAAGTTTCTTGATACCCATTTGAGTAAACATCAAGAAAGTTACTTACAACATCTATTAAAGTACGAGGCGTTGTTAACAGAAAGAAATCTTTTGTTGAAACAACCCCAACCCAATCGGGCCCATTTGCAAATCCTCACCAAGCAATTGATCGAGGCGAGTTATCCCTTGGTGATAGCGCGGCTCTCCTACATTGCGCAAATCAACAAAGTGATTCACAAAATCACAAGCGCAGTGAAAGGTCAGGCGGTTGATATTCAACTCCAATATGTGCCGTATGTCAACCCTAAAGAGCATTTCTTTGAAGCGGCCGAGCGTCTCTATCAAAACAAACTTGAAGAAGACATCCGGAGAAAAACCACCCAGGTCGGCTTGCACCGAGAAGACTTTGTTGCGATTTATAACCAACAGACGATTGCAACCTATGGATCTCAAGGTGAGAACCGCCTCGCGGCCATTGCCCTTAAAATCGCCCCTTATTTCTTGGTTGAAGATTCGGCGCTCAAACCAATCATTGTCCTTGATGATGTCCTCAGCGAACTCGATCAACCCACCCAAAAACGCCTACTTGGGTTTCTCCATAAACTCCAACAAGTCTTTCTCACCACAACGAACCTTGACGAACCGGCCGCTCACACTTACCAAATTCATAACAGCCACATTCAAAGGAGGGCTAAACGATGAAAGAAACCAAAGAAGAAAAAGTTGCTCGCGAACTGAAAGAAGAAAAAGAACGCGAAAAAGTTAATACGGAATATACTGCATCGAACATTCAAGTCCTTGAAGGTTTAGAAGCGGTGAGAAAACGTCCTGGGATGTATATTGGGACAACCTCGGTTGCTGGTTTACATCACCTTGTTTGGGAAATTGTCGATAACTCCGTTGATGAAGCCTTAGCGGGTTATGCAAAAAATATTGAAGTTACCCTCAACAAAGATGGTTCGGTTACGGTCCAAGATGATGGCCGTGGGATTCCTGTGGACATCGTTGCTAAAACTGGAAAACCAGCGTTAGAAACGGTATATACCGTATTACACGCGGGTGGTAAGTTTGGTGAAGGCGGCGGTTATAAAGTCTCTGGTGGTCTCCATGGTGTCGGTGGTTCGGTGGTTAACGCCTTATCCTCTTCGATGGTGGTCCAAGTTCGTCGCAATCAAAAATTATACGAAATTAAATTTGGTCAAGGTGGCAAGGTCTTACAACCCGTAAAAGAAATCGGCACAAGCACACAGACCGGTACAACTGTAACTTTCCTTGCGGACCCAACCATTTTTACAGAAACACAAACCTATCACTTTGAAACCATTCGTGACCGCCTTAGACAAATGGCGTACCTCAATGGTGGTTTACGTTTAACCATCAGCGATACTCGTGGTGAAACCGAAGTTAAAGAAGAGTTTTATTACGAAGGTGGGATCAAAGAATACGTCCAGTATATCAACAAAAATAAAACACCATTATTTCCTGATGTTATTTTTTGTTATGGCAACGAAGAAAAAATATTTGCTGAAGTTGCGATTCAATATAACGATGGGTTTAACCCAAGTGTCTATTCCTTCTGCAACAACATTCACACACATGAAGGTGGTACCCACGAAGAAGGGTTCCGTTTAGCAACCACAAGGGTGATTAATCAATATGCTCGCGAACAAAAAATGTTAAAAGATAGCGAAGAAAACTTTACCAGTGATGACATCCGTGAAGGGATGGCGGCAATTATTTCCGTTAAACACACCGACCCCCAATACGAAGGACAAACCAAAACCAAACTAGGGAACGCGGAAGTAAGAAAAATTGTTTCTAACATTGTTGGCGATCAAGTGTATCGCTTCTTGATGGAAAACCCAAAAACCGCTAGACAAATTTTAGATAAAGTGCAATTGGCTGCAGACGCGCGCATCGCTTCAAGAAACGCGAAAGAAAACATTCGTCGTAAAGGTGCGCTAGATCTTTCTACACTCCCCGGTAAATTAGCGGATTGCTCGAGCAAAGATCCTGTGGTTTCCGAACTTTATATTGTTGAAGGTAACTCTGCAGGTGGTTCTGCTAAAAACGGTCGCGACCGCGAAACGCAAGCCATCTTACCGTTGCGTGGGAAAATCTTAAATGTGCAAAAAGCACAACTGAAAAAGATTTTTGCAAATACCGAAATTGGTAATTTGATAACCGCCATTGGTGCCGGCATCCTTCCTGAGTTTGATGTGAACAAAGCCCGTTATCACAAGATTGTGATCATGACAGACGCTGACGTCGATGGTAGTCACATCCGCATTCTGTTACTCACATTCTTCTTCCGATATATGCGGCCTTTAATTGAAGCGGGATATGTTTATATCGCTCAACCCCCTCTTTATAAAGTTGAATACCATCAAAAGGCTTATTACGCCTATAACGATGGCCAACTTGCACAAATTAAAAAACAATTGAATCTCCCAGAAGGTTACCCGTTCCAACGTTATAAAGGGTTGGGGGAAATGGATGCCGAACAATTATGGGAAACCACCATGGATCCCAAGGCCCGGAAGATGTTACGCGTTGCCTTACAAGATGCAATTGAAGCAGACGCTGTCTTCGATCAACTCATGGGTGAAAATGTTGAACCCAGAAGAGACTTCATTGAAAAGAACGCTAAGTTCGTGAAGAACTTGGATATTTAAGGAGAGCAATTATGGCAGATAACAAAGATCCAAAATTAGAAGAAGGCGTCATCCAAGAAGGGATTGAAGCCGGCCTTAAAGATGTTGATATTTCTAACGAAGTTAGAACTGCTTTCTTAGATTATTCGATGTCCGTCATTGTCTCACGGGCGATTCCCGATGTGCGGGATGGTTTGAAGCCAGTGCACCGTCGGATCATTTTTGGAATGAACGAATTAGGCATGCAATCCGATAAACCATATAAGAAATCCGCACGTATTGTTGGGGACGTCATGGGTAAATTTCACCCTCATGGCGACCAAGCGATTTATTCAACCCTTGTTCGTTTAGCACAACCTTTCTCCATGCGTTATACCTTGGTGGATGGTCACGGTAACTTTGGTTCGGTCGATGGCGACGAAGCGGCTGCGATGCGGTATACCGAAGCAAGAATGGCTAAAATGGCGATGGAAATGGTTAAAGATATTGACGATGAAACCGTTGATTTTGTTGACAACTATGATGGTACCGAAAAAGAACCCGTGGTTTTACCC
>JBMTFA010000070.1:0-4295 GCA_049433705.1 Bacilli bacterium | reverse complement strand
AATAAGTCATCCAATTGGGGGATTGCGAGTAAGCGTGTTGTTTCTTGATAAAATAATTCGGTTTGCTCACTGCTTTCAAACTTCATTGATAAGTGTTGGACTAAAGCGATTTGCCGTTTGTAATAGGTAAATAAACTTGCCCGTTTTTCTTCCTGCCAAGAAGGAGCAAAATGCGTCTTGATGTAGGTGCGATAGTAATCTAGTTTATCGACCATTAAGTCGGCCTTCGCATCAATCCGTAAGATAAAATCCTTTAGTGCATCATCGTTGTTGACCACAAAGGTTTTAATCAATTGGATAAACGCTGGGTCTTTGGTTTGGTATCCTTCTAAGAATAATGTTTCAAGGGTTGCTTGTTTTTCTATGCCATATAGCGTCTCTTCAAAGACCCCCACATCTTGGTTTAAATGCAATAAATGACTATATTTTTGCACTAAATAAAGGGCAAACGCATCAAAGGTCATGATGAATGCTTCATCGACTTGGCTCGCTAAATCTTCACGCTTTGCTTCAAGTAGAGCCTTGCGAACCCTCGCCTTCATTTCCCCCGCAGCCGCATTGGTAAAGGTAATGAGGAGTAAGGATTGGAGGGGGACTTGGTGATCCACCAATAACTTCACCACGCGTTCGGTTAAAACTTTGGTTTTACCGCTACCTGCTCCGGCAGCGATGAGCACATCACCTTCAAGATGGTCTCTGGCGAGTTGTTGTGCCTTAGTCAAGGTCGCCATCTGTGGTTTCACCTTTCTTGGGTAATGTGATGATTTGGACATCACTTGCTTTTCTAAAACATGTATCGATAAAGGGGCAATAATCACACGCTGATTTTCTGGCAATATTCTTAGGGTTGATCGGAAATTCACCTTGGCGAATGCTTCGGGCGGCATCTTCAATTTTTTCTTTGGCAGTTTCCGCATAGGTTTGGAAAGCCTCTTTGGATTGGACATGACCTGATTGTCTGAATCCACCTTTTTTAAGGATTTGCACGCCTTCTAAAAAGGTAGTCTTTTGTGTTTGAAAGGTATCATCAAATAAGCGAATGATTTCCGGGTCATTCACAATGATGCCATCCAATTGATATTTTTTTGGGAAGGCTTTGCCATCAATTTCTACTTCATCGGGGTTCATCGATGTTTCGATAATGTGCTGAATAAATAAACCCAAGACATCTTTATCCGCATAATCTGGATGATGGGCTAACATCAACGCATAAATGGGTAATTGTAGCGACCAACCATATTGAATTAACCGTTCGTCAAAGGATTCTGCGCCGGATTTATAATCCACCACGGCAATGTATTCTTTTCCTTGGTCACTTCTGAGTAACATCACTTTATCAATGTAACCAACCAGACTTGTTTGTTCATCGTGTTGATAAAACATTTCTTTTTCTGCCTCAATCGAGGAAGGTGCCATATGCTGCCGATGGGCAAGGTTAAATTCACTGACTTTTCTTAATTGATCTTTTAGATGAAAAAAGAGCACGACTTCTTTAGGGGTTAATTGCTTTTGATTCTCAAGTGCGGTGTTAAAGACCGCTTCAAAGTTCTCCAAGGTATCGCCTAGATTTTCAAAGACTTCGTGAGCAAATGTTCCTAAATGCATATAAAATTCATCTTGGTCCATCGGTTTAATTTTCAGAATCCGACCAACAAAATATTTAAACGAACATTGGTAATAATCTTTTAACGCACTATAGGATAGGCGTAAGGGTTTTTGAGTTAAATCCACATCGAGCGAAGTAAAAGCATAGTCAAATGGTGTTGGCATAGGGGGCAATGCTTGTTGATAAGCCTTGAGATAGGGTTGTGGTTGGTTAAATTGTTTTTGATAATACGCAAATTTACCAAGACGTAACCTTGCAAGTTCCCCACTATAATCGGTTTGATTGACCAAATAACTACTTGGTTCAACTTGCCAACCTAGGGTGGCAATCAGCGGATGGGCAACCGTGACCTTGCCTTCAAGCAAACGCGCATAACTCATATACAAATGCTTACTGCGAGCAAGGATATGTTGAAATCTCAAGCCTTTGGTCTGATATCGATCACTACTTGTTTCTAATCCTAAAGTGATTTGGAGGGAAGGTTCAATCATGCTCTTATCTCGTTGCACGGTGGGATGTTCACCTTGGATCATCCCAAGGATAAAGACATGATCTTCGGGTGAAGGTAAGCCCTCTTGAACTATTTGAATTGCTTGGGCATAACGCGGTTCCTTCACATAGGTATGTTGAAAATATTGTTCAAGGAAACTAAGTTTGGTTTGAAAAGGTAGACTTTCATAAGGCAATTTGGGTAAACTTGCCTGCAGCATTTGCGCTTGGATTGAATCTTCTGTAGTGAGCATTTCCCAAATCGCTGCTTCCTTCATTTGCCGCCTTAATCCCTCAAGATACCGTTGCGTCAACGGTAAGGCATATAAAGTGGTTTGTACAGGTTTTTGTAACGGTATTTGATAAAAACCCGCCTGTCGTTCGACTTCATACCGGTAAGCTTCTTGGTTAGGAAGTAACACCTTGATATGATTCAAAGGCGTGCCTTGCTGCGTGAGATAAACGACTTGATTGAACATTAAACTGACTTCATCTTCCACAGATTCACAAAGTTTCACCTTATGAGATCGTTCAATAGACAAAGGTTCCATCAAGGTAGCCTTCATCCCAAGTGACTTCAAGGTTTTGAATAAAGGTCGGTCCGTTGATAAGTAACCATCCACTAGCACAACCTTCCCTTGATATTTAGGGAGCGCTAAAGGATTCGTTTGGATAAGATTTGCTTCTTTTAGGCAATCATAGAGTGGTTGAAAAATCGGTGCTAATTGCGGGTGATCTAGAGCTTCCGCATCAAGGGTTTGTAATGTCATCAATCGCTTCAACGCTTCACCGGGCGAGAGTTGCAAACGCTTCACCACCATCAATAAAGCTTCATCGATGTCAAAACGAAAACTTATGTCGCCAAGGAATTGTTCCTTGGTTATCAATTGAAAATGATCTTGCCAACGGCCTTGTTTTTGCCGCAAATACCATGCATGGTACGCACGCGGGGCAATGATATAGTCAAAGTTTTCAAAGTTCATTGGAATTACTGATGTTATTATGGGTGGGTTATTAAATTATTATAACATGCGAAAAATTGACTAAATTTGACAATAAGATAAGAACGTTCATCAATTAACTAGACAATTTTATTCACAGTTAACGTCACAGAACTATTGGTTAACGCGGTGATCGATACGGAATAGCCAATTTGACTTTGATCATTAAATTGACCGGCACCATGATAAAAGAAACTACTATGGGTAGTGTATGGGTTAAATGTGTCCCCAAGCCGGAAGAGCGTCGCATTGTTGGCAATATCGCCATCAATAAAGGTATTCACGCCATTCTTTTCAATGAGGTGAATTAATTTATAGTTTTCATTTTGTGAGTATTCCGCAGAATTACTATGGGCAATGTAAGGATAATTGGTACTGCCTACATTAAGGGTATCCACATAACCATTAAAAGATCCGTTTGAATTTCGATAACTACCTAAGCGAGCATCCACATGGTAAATTTTCACCCCAGGTACAGTAAATCCTCGAACCCCGTTCCCTGGATATGCGGCAGCAGAATCCTTTTGATTAATTCCTGTTGGTGTATAAAATTCAAAGATTAAATAATTATCAAAAGATGAACCATTCCAGTTGTTACCGAGTAAGAAAAAGTCACCAGAAGATTCAAAGGGTTGTAGGGTAATCTGAGTGGTATTTTGATTGCCATCTAAGACATAAGGTGTGGTCCACCCTAAAAAATATTTGGAATAGGCGTTGTGATCAAGGATGTTATAATCCATCATGTCGAGACCACCCGCAGCACCCCAATCATCCACCGAATAAGTGTAATAATCATCTAAACCAAAGGCGTGACCCATCTCATGAATATAAGTGTGGGCATCGATGCCATTCGCGCCAAAACCTTCAAACATCTTCTGATAAAATAGAAACTAATTTATATGGTGGAGTTGGAATTGATGAAACAAATTATAAACCATTGAATTGGACAAAACAAAAGGTTGATTTGAATATCAGTGGGCAGTTAGTTTATAAATCAAGAGATTCTATTGAGTCTCAAATATATCCAACTGCAAAAATAATTGGCGGAATAACAACGACAAGTACTGAAATTTTCTTAGATGATGCTAATTTCTTTAATTATGAAGAAAATGAATCAGTAATTGTTATCAATGATGTTGATGCTCTGATTGTTTCTGGAGGCGACCCAGTTGCTGCTGCTGTAACAGCTCAGGTTTCTG
>JBMTFA010000069.1:0-4303 GCA_049433705.1 Bacilli bacterium | reverse complement strand
CTGAAGGATTTGCGGTGAAGTTTGATCCCAATGAACTTGAAGAAAATAATTCCGTCTATGCGATGTTAGGGGTGCAATTCTTCCCATACTTTGGCTCGGCGCGTGAAGCAATCTATCCAGGTTACTTTGTGATTCCAGATGGGGTTGGGGCGATGGTGAGAACAAACACCGCGTATGATCAAACCTATCAATCTGATTATTATGGTTCAGATTTAGGTTATTTACGATCGTCCATTGGCCAATTATCCTTACCCATTTATGGGATTGTCCATCAAGTAGGTCGTGCTGGCTTCTACCATGAAATTATCTCTGGGGCAGAACATGCTACCTTACTTGCGAATTTCTGGGGAAGAAATACCCGTTATCATCGAATGACCAATCGCTTTAACGTCCGACGAATCTATCGCAACATTATCAATCGCGCGGGTGATGGCCGTGATGTGTTGCCAGAAGAAAAAGTAACAACTGCCTATCAAGGTGAATATCGGATGTTGATGGACCAACAAGCAAGTTATGTGGGGATGGCCAATGCTTATCAAGATCAATTGGTTGGCCGGCAAGTGTTTGCAAGTTCGCTTGAACCGAACCAAACACCGATTCAATTAGCGATGCTGATGTATGAACAAGAACCCACTTTCTTTGGTACCAGTCGGATTACGATGACGGCTCCTCAAGCAGTGCAAACGATTCGTGAAGCATTGCAAGCGGCCGATGTGGACCAACAACTCTTGGTCTTGAAAGGTTGGTCAAGCGATGGGCTTGCATATCGCCAACCTTACGCGATGCAAACGCCTGATCAAGGTGGTTTAAGATCCTTAATTCAAACCATCCAAGCGGATGGCGATACGGTTTATCTTGATCAAGATTATGTCGTCAGCAGTGAACTAGCTGATCGGATTAATTTCAACCGCGATGTCGCACGAAACTATTCCAAACTTAAAATGAGTTACATCCTCAATCGCCTTGATAATCAACCGATTGATGAATATTATGTCTATCCGGATGTTGCTGATGACAAATTAAGATTAGATCAACCCGCTCTATCGACGTTAGGCGCGGATGGTTTTGCTTTCTCCCATCTTGGGAATACCCTTTATAGTTACTATGATCAACAACGCTTTAGTCGCAGTGAAACCCTCACAACCTTCACGGGGATGGCCTCACGCATGGCAAATAATGCGATGCATCGTCCTTCCGCTTATATGTTCCCTTACCTCCATCATTATTTAGATATGCCGATTACCAATAGCCAGTTGGATTTATTTACAGATTTAATTCCGCTTATTCCGCTGGTGCTCAAAGGGTACATCCCCGCCTTTACGCCGTATTTAAACTTTAACGCTTTAGGGAAAGAACGGCTTTTACAAATGGTCGACTTTGGGGTCAATCCAAGTTATATCTTGACCCAACAACCGAGTAGTTTACTGCGGTTTACGTATAGCAATAAATACTTTACAACCGCGTTTGATGATTTTTCAGAGGATATTGTCAGTGTCTATAGCTATGTGGCGAATGCCTTGGATCAAGTGAGTCAACAACGCACTGTGGGAAGAAGAATGCTCACCACTGGCGTTAGTGAAGTCACTTATAGTAATGGCGTTAAGATTATCGTCAATTATCGGAGTCAACCGGTGACCACGAATGGTGTCACTGTTCCTGGATTAGATTATCGGGTTGTCGCATGAAGAAGGTACTGAAAGCATTGGTGACGTGGCTCAGCAAGCGATGGGAAACCTTGCAAGCGTTTTACCAACGGCGGATCGAACCGATCTTCACCAAAGTGGGTTATGCCTTAACCCATAATGTCCTCTTAAGAGAAGATGGCAACCTTGTGATCTTATTTTCCTTTTTGAAAATCCGCATCACGAGAAAACGCCGACATGCCTTCTATGGATATTTATTCATCTTCCCATGGTTAATTGGAATGATTATTTTCACCTTATATCCACTGAGCTATTCGTTCTATCTCAGTTTTCATGAAGCGTATTACAACCTAGAACAAGGGGTGGTCACGACCTTTATCGGGTTCACCAATTACCTCAATATTTTCCGTAGCCAAATTTTATTACCGCTTTACACGAATTATGTAGGAAGAATGCTTGTCGCGGTTCCTATCATTTTGGTCTTCTCGATTATCATTGCCGTTTTGGTGAACATGCCGATTCGTTCCAAAGGTTTGTGGCGAACGATTTTCTTCTTACCTGTGATCATTGCCACGGGGCCTGTGATCAATGAGTTAAATGCGCAAAGTGCGATTACCTTACCCAACTTACAAGCGAGTGGGATTTATGGTTATATCGTCAATAATCTTCCTCCTTTACTTGCCGACCCATTAACGACGGTGATCAATTCGATGTTATTAATCTTGTGGTATGCGGGGATTCCGATTTTAATTTTCTTAGCCGGTCTACAAAAAATTGATCCTAGTTTATATGAGGCCGCAAGCATGGATGGGGCTTCTCCATGGATGCGCTTTTGGAAAATCACCTTACCATCCCTCATTCCCTTCATGGGCATTTCAATTGTTTATGTGGTTGTCTCTATGTCTTTATTTGTTGAACCAGGTGGCATTCTTGATCTGACGAGGACCCATATGTTGGTGGGAGCGCCAGATTCAGCGTTCTGGTTTGGATATGGCTATGCGGCAGCGATGGCGTGGGTTTACTTTATTCTGATGGTCATCTTAATTGCCATCTTTACCGCGATCACCAGAGAAAGGCGGATGAAATGATGAAGCCATTCAACCGCTTGTTAACACCCGAAACCAAACAAAAATGGCAAAAGCGTTGGTTAGGAAAAACCCTTACCGATGGTTGGCTTTTTAAAGTTATTATTTATTTGTTGCTCATTAGCTTTAGTTACATTTACCTTTATCCGTTACTGTTCATGCTCATCAACAGTGTCAAATCAGTCGATGATTTAATTAATCCTGGGGTGAGATGGATTCCCACCGTGCTCATGTGGGAAAATTATGTTCGCGCTTTTGAAGTGTTGAATTTACCCAACTCATTCTTTGATTCAACCATTTATGTCTTAAAAGTAAGTGTGTCCGCGACCTTGTCGAGCGCCCTGATCGGTTATGGCTTTGCGCGTTTTGATTTCCCATTCAAGCGCTTATTCTTTGTCATCATGCTGGCGACATTTATCTTGCCCCAACAAGTGACGATGGTGGCGAATGTGTTGATCTTTAGGCAATTGGATATCATTTCCACAGAATGGACGATGATTTTACCTGCCATCAGTGGGCAAGGGATTAATGCGGCGATTTATATTTTAATTTTTTATACCTTCTATCGCACCATTCCCGGTATCTTGATTGAGTCCGCGGAAGTGGATGGGGCTAAACAATTTACCATCTTTACTAAAATTGTTTTACCGTTAGCAATCCCATCCTTTGTCATCGTGTTCTTATTTAGTTTTGTTTGGTATTGGAATGAATCCTTTATTACCGGTTTATACGTGGGGGATAAAGCAACGTTGCCCTTATGGCTACAAGCCTTTAGAGCCTCTTATGAATCGATTTTTCCACCGGGTACACCTGGGGCAGAATTAAATGAAGCGATCTTACTCGCCGGGAATATGCTCACGATTCTCCCATTGCTGCTACTCTATTTCTTTAGTCAAAAACTCTTTACACAAAGTATCGATAAAACTGGGATTACAGGAGAATAGGCGTGAAAAAAATATGGCCATTGATGTTATTAACGTTGACTGTCACTGGATGTGTGGAACCTAGTCTCAGTAGTTCCTCCGGCGTTCCTAATGGTTTACAACCGTTAACCCCAGTAGAAGGTTGTGGTGTCCAAACCATCGACAATCAATGGGTGTGTGTATGGGCAGATGAATTTGATGGTGAAGCATTAAATACGGATCATTGGAATATTGAAGTCAATGGCGATGGCGGCGGCAATCAAGAAGCACAATTTTATCGTGCGGAAAATATTGCCGTCAACGAAGGGACTTTAAAAATTACCGGTAAACGCGAAACCTTTTCTAATCGTTCTTACACGAGTGGAAGAATTAATTCTCGTTATAAAGTGAATCCCCAATTTGGGCGAGTGACGTTCCGCGCGAAAATGCCAGCAGGCCGTGGCACCTGGGCAGCGGTGTGGATGTTACCGTTATTTAACCGGTATGGTCAATGGCCAAACAGTGGAGAAATCGATATTTTAGAATACGTGGGTTATGATCCTGGTCGGGTTTTTTCTGCAACGCATACAACTAAATTTAATCACACGAAAAACAATAATCCTTCCGGGTCGCGCATCTTAGTTGATCCAGAAAATACCTTCTATGAATACGA
>JBMTFA010000068.1:0-4452 GCA_049433705.1 Bacilli bacterium | reverse complement strand
TTTAAATTCTCAATGTCTACAATATCTCTCACAACTATCTTTTGATTATCTGTTGTTAGGATCTTCAGATATCCATTATTTTCAAATACACGAATACCTGTATAAAATTTGTATTTTTTTATATCTAAACTCTTGATTGCGTTGCCTTCAACAGTTACATCACCATTTTGAATGACCATTTTATCATGATAAATTTCAAGCAAATCATCCGGTGAATCAAAGTAAATATTTCTCCATCTAGATATCGTAAAAAGTAGAAATAACCAATATATTGTAAATAAAGCAAATCCTAATGTGAAATACCATGGTAATATCTCAATTGTTGAAATATAGGCTGTTGTAATAATCATCGCAAGAAATAAGAAAATCAAGAAACCTACAAAGAAATCATAATACTTTTTCATTCGCAAATCTTTCGTTGCTGTATAAATAGATCCTTTGTATAAAATTTCTGTTTTCCCAATAAACAACTCATCATGTGAGATATGAAATATATTCGTCATTTCAGTAATCATTTGAAATCCTGGTTCCGATAAATCATTCTCCCATTTTGAAATTGTTTGAGGTGTTACATTCAGGAGTTCAGCAAGTTGCTGTTGACTCATGATATTTTTAATTCTATTGGTTCTAATTCTCTCACCAAACGTCACAGTACCACCTCCAATATAAATATATTATTCTCCAAAAATTCTTTTAATCATAGCAACGTTTCATTGAATCACCAGTATAAAACCATGCTTGAAATCATTATAATCGTGTAAATCCATTTTAATCGTGTATTCT
The DNA here is from genome assembly GCA_049433705.1 of Bacilli bacterium. Classification (GTDB taxonomy): domain Bacteria; phylum Bacillota_I; class Bacilli_A; order RFN20; family CAG-826; genus UBA970. The sequence goes on along the minus strand of JBMTFA010000068.1, from coordinate 3,669 downwards.
GAAATTTTATAGAGTAGAAATTATACTAAAATCTCTAAAATCCAGAAAAACAGTGTGCTTTTTCGATTCGATAAATACGACCAAATAGAGAAACGGCTCTTTATAGCGTAAAAAAAAGTCTGATACAATTGTATCAAACCTATGTTTTCAATATGGTGCAGGTAGGGAGACTCGAACTCCCATGGGTTACCCCATACGCCCCTCAAACGTACGCGTCTACCAATTTCGCCATACCTGCAGCGAGATTTATTATAGCGAAAAATCCTTTAAATTAAAAGAAATTGAATAAGAAGTTCGCGAGTAAAAAATAAATCATCAATGAACTGAAATCCATGATGGTGGTTAAAAAAGGTGAGGACATCATCGCCGGATCTTTTTTGATTTTTAAGGCAAATAACGGTAATAAACTCCCAAGTAGTTTTGCGACGATGACCGCAATGAGTAGCGTAAGAGAAACTAACCCTGCAACGCGAAAGATCTCTAAAAACCAAGGAAAGGTATAGGCAGCAGTCATCGCATTAAAGCGAATGATTTGACTGATAAGTAAAAAGTTAATCCAAACAAAAGCAAAGGTTGCTGTGATAATTGCCATTAGTGAGGCAGTTTGTAACTCTTTTTTGACCACCACTTTGATGTCATGACTGGTAAGCTCGCCAACAGCAATGGCGCGGTTAATAATCGCAATACTTTGGTTGCCAGCATTCCCGCCTGTATTCATGATCATAGGTATAAAGGCGGTCAGTACAATCACATGTTGAAAGATGGATTCAAATTGATTGATGGTGATAGTGGAGATCCCACCAATGATCATAAGACCCAAAATCCAAGGCAATGATTTTTTGGTGATTTCTAGAGGTGAAGTGGACCGATAAGAATCATCTAGTGGTTTGATTGCTGCCATCTTTAAGATATCTTCACTTGCAGCATTTTCAATGACGTCCACAATATCATCAATGGTGATAATCCCAACTAAATGTTTGGATTCATTTAAGACAGGTATAACTGATAAATCATAGCGCTTAAATAATTGAGCGACTTCTTCTTGATTGGTGTGAACATCACAGGAAATAAAATCTTGATTCATCACCGCGGAAACTTTCATCTCATCATCATGAAACACAACATCCTCGATATAGATAATGCCTTTTAAAAATCGTTTATCATCGACGATAAAATTTGAGTAAATGGTTTCTTTGTTTTTACCAATTTGGCGAATCCGAATTAAGGTTTCTTTAATCGTAAAATGCTCAGGAATCGTGATGTATTCTGTGGTCATCATCGATCCAGCAGTTCCTGGTTGATAATTCAAAAGTAGGTTTATATCATTTCTTAGTTCGGCTGGTGCAACTTTTAAAATTCTTGAAACTAGATTTGCTGGCATGTCTTCTAGAAAATCCGCAATGTCATCTCGATAAGAACTTGAGAGTAAGCTTAATATTTGTTTATCCGTAAAACTATGTATGAGGTGACTTTGTTGATCACTGCTTAGATAACTGAATAGTTCTGCAGTATGATCCGCTTTGCATGTGCGGAATAAATACACTAGGGATTGCGGATCTTTGATTTGCTCAACCAAATGCGCAAGATCAATCATCGGGTAACGATCAAAAAGGTGGCGAATTTTTTCCACCGAATTTTGGTTAAGATATCGTTTTAAAGTTTGCACCGAGATAATGGGCGTTTTCATCTTCATTATTTTACACTATTACCTCGAGAATTTATTTATAATTAAGTCAATGACAGATCAAGCTATACCCAACGCTAAAAGTAGAAAATTAACCAAGCTTAGAAGTTGGTATATGGCTTCTTTTTTTATTATTTCCATCGGTTTAGGTCTCATCGTTTCATGGGTAACATTAAGAGGAGACTTAGTCCAATTTAGTTGGAATTTGTTTATTGTAACGAGTTCGGAGTGGCTCAAGAATTGGCCCATGATGGCGATGGCTATTTTTCTGCTGCTTGTTCTCATTTTGACAAGCGGCCTTCGCTTACATTTGTTGTTAAAAAATAAAGTCAAAAAAATCCGGTTTCTTGATAGTCTCTATTACGGAATTCTTGCTAGATATTACGTTTTGATTACACCTTGGGGATTAGGTGGTCAACCCATCCTCATGGGCGTGATGCATCAAAAGAAAGTTCCAGTTGGTTTAGCAACTTCTGCGCCGATGGTAGATTTGTTGATGATGCGATTTGCGATGTTTGTTTTTGTCACAATTGCCCTCATAGGCTTTGGGCACTTTGTTGATCCGCTGATTTATGTTTTTGCGTGGGTAGGCTTTGTTGTGACTTGCTTGATTCCTGTTGTTATGATCCTTGCTTCGTTTCATCATCGCTTTCGCCAATTGCTTGTGGATGTGGTCGGTTGGCTTGTGCCACAAAAAAGTAAAAAAGCCGTCATCCAACAACTCACAAATGTCTTAACCCAATATCAAGAAGCCTTTCAATGGTACCGTCTTGCCCCAATCAAATTAATTGGCGTTGCATTCTTTGCATTAATATCCCAATTTGCTTTACTTGCGATGCCTTACTTCATCATGGCAAGTTTCAATCTTAATTTAAATCCGGACATCGGCACCTCTTTTTCTTTAATCAATGTGGTGATGATGATGGCGATTGCCAATACGATTTTAGGAACGATTCCAACTCTTGGCAGCGCAGGAGCTGCTGAATTTACGTTTGCAACAGTTTTTTCTATCTTCATGACGGGGAACCTTCTTTTTTGGGCGATTTTTCTTTGGCGATTTTTTTTATTTTACTTGTGGCTCATCATGGGATTATTGATTACCTTTTATCAGGGTATTTTTTATCGTAGAGAAGCAAGAAGATTTGGAATTCCCCAACCGAATCTTCCCTTAAAAGTAGTCTTGTTTAATGATGGATTTTATCCACTAATTGATGGGGTGGTACGTGCGGTCGATGCGTACGCACGATATTTAGTTTCCCAAGGCGTTGATGTCACGGTTGTGGTTCCTTTTTTAGGTAATGTGGCTAATTTCCCATACAAAATCTTACCTATCCGTCAAATCAAAATTCCTGGATTTTTCTATCCGATTCCAATTGGTGTGAATCGACTAAAGTACAAGACTGCGTTATATTACGAAGGTCCAATTATTTATCATGCTCATACCCCATTTCTTTTAGGACGACTTGCTTTAAAATTATCGAAACAATATCACATCCCTTTAGTCACCACTTTTCACAGTAAATACTATGACGACTATTATGCGGCGACCAAAAGTAAAACCATCGCCAATATCCTTAAGTACTTTACCATCAGGTTTTTTGCAAAGGCCAATGCGATTTGGACGGTTTCTCTGGCTACAGTGGCGACCATTCGTCAATATGGTTTAAAGAATAGGAAGATTCAAGTAATACCAAATGGAACGGATATTCAACCTTTCCCTCACACGGACGAAACAAGGCTAACCTACTTGCATAGGTTTGGACTTATACCAAATATCCCAACGATATTATTCGTTGGGCAACTAATTTGGCAAAAAAATGTCCGGCTCATTCTTGATACCTTTAAGCAATTAGATAAGCAAGGAATTCGTGCGCAATTGCTAATGGTGGGGGAAGGGCGTAACCAAGTTGAGATTGAAACCTATGCTGCAAGCCTGCAATTAAAAAACCCAATCAAGTTCACAGGAAAGCTAAGCGATTATGAAA
>JBMTFA010000067.1:0-4468 GCA_049433705.1 Bacilli bacterium | reverse complement strand
GTGGTGTCGATTTGGTTATTGCCAGTAAATTGTGCGTTATAAAGTTCAGCGTAGAAGCCTTTTTGTTTAAGTAAGGATTCGTGATTGCCGGTTTCGACAATCGATCCATTTTTCATCACCAGGATTAATTTGGCACTCTTGATCGTGGATAAGCGGTGGGCAATGACAAAGGAGGTTCTCCCCTTCATTAAGCTCGTCATCGCTGATTGGATGGACGCTTCAGTACGCGTGTCAACACTACTTGTCGCTTCATCTAAAATGAGCATCTTAGGTTGAATTAAAATGGCGCGTGCAATCGTTAGTAATTGTCTTTGTCCTTGAGAAATATTGGTGCCATCCTCATTCAGCATAAAGTCATAACCATCCGGTAAGGTTGAGATAAAGAAGTGGGCTAATGCCGCTTTCGCAGCAGCTTCAACTTCAGCGTCGGTTGCATCTTCTTTACCATAACGGATATTTTCCCGAATCGTTCCCTTGAACAACCAGGTATCTTGTAACACCATCCCAAAGGCAGTTCTTAACGCGGGATAACTATATTGTTTTAAGTTAATCCCATCCAAGAGAATTTCCCCTTGTTGGATTTCATAAAAGCGCATCATTAAATTCACTAAGGTTGTCTTCCCCGCACCCGTTGGTCCAACGATGGCGATGGTATCACCTTGATTGACTTGTAAGTCTAACCCGGTAAATAAGGGTTGTTCTGGTTTATAAGCAAAGGCCACCTTTTTAAATTCAATTTTACCTTTGATGTTTTTGTTGCTTTCGATTGCGTCTTTTGGTGAAGCCGGTAATTCCGGTTCATCCATGATTTTAAAGATCCGTTCTGCAGCCGCAATGGAGGATTGGATAATGTTGGAGATTTGCCCAAGCATTTGGAATGGACGTTGGAAAAGACCCACTAAAATAAAGAACGCGACCATGTTACCAATGTTATTGATTAAGCCACCGACCACCGCAATCCCAACGAAGCCTAAGTTATTGACAAAGTTAATCGCAGGGAAAATAATCCCAGAGAAGAATTGTGACATCCGATCCGCTTTGGCAAGATCAGTGTTGATGTTTCGGAAAGTTTTAACGGTTTCATTTTCTTTGTTGAAGAGTTTTACAATCTTATAACCGGAATAATTTTCTTCAATTAAACCGTTGAGCATCCCTAACTTTGCGTAGTACGCCTTAAACCGTTTTTGTGAGTTTTTCGCAATAAAAATAGTGACACTAAGCGATAAAGGCAGAATCGCTAAGGCGACGAGGGTGAGTTGCCAACTGGTGATGAACATCATCACCAGGGTTCCCACAAACATAAAGAGTGAACTTAAAACTGAACTTAAAATGCCTTGTAATGAGCGTGAGACGCTATCTACATCGTTCGTCCCTTTGGATAAGATTTCCCCATACGTTTGTCGATCAAAAAACGATAGAGGTAACCGATCCATTTTTGCTTGGAATGCCTGACGTATCTTATACGAATAACGATTGGAAATTGGAATCAATAAGAATTCAGATAACCAGGTAAAGAAATGGGAGAAGAAATAAAACCCAACAATAATCCCGAATCGTGAGAGGATATCAACCCATTTTAAACGGAGAAAGCCATCCACTTCATCAAAAAACAACGCAGGGTTAGCAATGATGTCGTTCAAAATATTACGAATATAGAGAGGGGAGAGTAAGGTAAAGACAACAGAAATGGTGATGATAATCGCAACAAAGATTAACGGTCCGCGATAAGGCTTAAAATCAGCGACTAAGCGACGCAATGTCCCCTTAAAGTTTTTGGGTTTTTCGTTTTCAGTAAGCCCACCCATGCGGCCATAACGTGGTCCTGCCATTAGGTTTGACTCCCTTCCAACGACATATCGTTTTTTGTTAATGCTAAAGTCTTTTCTACTTCTTCAGGATCAAGTTGTGAGTAGACGATTTCTTTATAAATCTCACAACTCTTGAGTAAAGCTTGGTGTTTACCTTGACCGACAATTTGACCTTCATGGAGTACCACAATATGATCAGCATCGATAATCGTGCTGACCCGTTGTGCAACAATGATGACCGTCGCCGAATTCGTATAGGTCTTTAAGCGATTTCTTAAACGAATATCCGTTTTATAATCTAACGCGGAAAATGCATCATCAAAGACATAAATTTCTGGTTTCTTCACGAGTGCCCGTGCGATCGCTAACCGTTGCTTTTGTCCACCGGAAAAGTTTTTCCCCGTTTGGGAAACTTGGACATTGAGTTGTTCTGGATATTTTTTAATAAAGTGATCGGCCTGAGCGACTTCAAGTGCTTGCCACACCTCTTCATCACTAGCATTGGGTTTACCAAACGTTAAGTTGTGTTTGACTGTGCCAGTAAACAATAACGCTTGTTGAGGCACAAACCCAATCTTACTTCTTAAGTCTGCTTGTTTCATGTTACGGACATCGACTTCATCGATTAAGACTTGGCCGTGGGTCACATCAAAAAAACGAGGAATTAAATTAATGATGGAGGACTTACCACTACCTGTTGAACCAATAATCGCGGTGACTTTTTTCGGTTCCGCCACAAAGGAGATGTTCTTTAAGGTTGGTTGTTGTGAATCTTTAAATTGGAAGACCACATTTTTAAATTCAACTTTTCCTGACGTGGTTTGAAAGGCTACGGGTTGTTTTGGATCCACAATGGATGAGTGGGTATCTAAGACTTCATTAATCCGTTTAGCGGACGCTCTTGCTCTCGGCAACATAATTAGGATGGCGGCAAACATCAATAATGAGAACATCAAGGTGCTGGAATATTGGGCAGTCGATAAGATATCACCAAAGGCAACATTCACACCGGTTAAGTTGAGGTTTTGGCCATCAAAACTTGCAAAACCCACAAAGAAAATGGATAAGTAGGTGAGATCAAAGATTAACGAAACGAATGGGTTTAAATAAGACATGGTGCGGCTCACATGCATATTGGTTTGGGTTAAATCTTCGTTGGCATTGGCAAAGCGTTTTGCTTCTTTGACTTCTTGATTGAAGGCGCGCACCACCCGAACCCCAGTTAAGTTTTCTCTTAACACCAAGGTGAGTTGATCGATTTTCTTCTGCACCTTTTCAAACAAAGGAGAAGCGATCTTAAAGGTAATGGCAATCGCAATAAAGATGATAGGGACAGATACTGCAAACACAAACACGAGTAAGGGATTCGTTCCCAAGGTCAAGGTAATCGCGGTGACCAAGGTGACGGGTGTAGTAATTAAAATTCTTAAACCAAATAAAAAGATGCCTTGAATTTGTTGAACATCGTTGGTGGTACGCGTAATCAAACTCGATGTCCCAAACTTTTCAAATTCACTTAAGGACAATTGATTTACTTTTTGAAACACTGCGTTGCGAACATTCATTGCAAATCCTGTTGCAATCGAAGAGTTGAGTAAGGCGTTACCAATCGCTAATGCAATCACACCAAGGGATAGCAACAGCATCCATAAGCCAGTCATGAGGATTTCACTGGTAGGTTCATCTGCTAACACGAGGTTGGTAATCAATCCAACATTACGAGGGATTTGCAATTGTAAAAACGCCATTGCTGCAAAACCAAACGAAATTAATATGAGACGTTTCCATAACGGCAAGACATATTTAAAGATTTTTACCATAACCTATAACAATATACGCTTTCTTTCGCAAAATTAAAGAGATATGAGTTGTTTGACTTCTTCAGGGGTTAGTTCCCGATATTCGCCTACAGGTAAGTCATTTAACGTTAACGTACCCACTGCAGCACGATGAAGAGAGGTTACTTCATAACCAAATTTAGCAAACATTCGTTTAACTTGATGAAACTTCCCCTCATAAATCGTCAACTTCACATCGGTTGCATTCGATTGAAGCATGAGTGTAGATGGTTTAACCTTTTCGCCTTCACCAATTGAAAAACCGTCTTTAAATGTCATCACCAGCGATGTATCTATTGGTCGATCTAGTGTCACAACATAGGTTTTGGCAACCTCGTGTTTGGGTGAGGTTAAATGATGGGTTAACGCCCCATCATCGGTAATGAGAATGAGACCAGTGGTGTCTTTATCTAATCGACCTACCAAGTGCAAATCACGGTGTTCATAACCTACGATTAAACTCAACACAGTGGGTTGTGTTCGGTCTTCGGTTGCCGATACATATCCTTTAGGTTTGTTTAGCATCAGATAAATAAATGGTTGGTAAGACACAGGATCACCATCGACTTTGACTTCATCTCGTTGCGGATCAACATTTAAACCAGCATCAAAGGTAATGGTTTGATTAACTTCAATCAACCCAAGTTTAATCAACCGTTTCACTTCACTACGACTACCAATGCCGGCATTGGCGAGTAATTTATCTAGACGCATCATGGTGTGTTTCTTTGCTTATGAATAGAGAACATTTTGCATGTTTGTATGAGTGAATCCACATGTGTTTCAAGTATAGCACTCGTGATAAGATAATGAAGTTAGGAG
>JBMTFA010000066.1:0-4533 GCA_049433705.1 Bacilli bacterium | reverse complement strand
CGCGACAATCAGTGGGTCTGTTTGTGTCGTTGGTAAACAACTGGCAAGCAAAGAAGCAACGAGCAATGGAAGGTACTTTAATTTGTTCATGACATCATCCTTTCAACTAAAAGCACTATATCATGAAATTTACTAAATGCAAATTATTTGCGTTTGGGTTTGGGTGAGATTAAAGGGATGCTAATCAATTCGTCAATTTGGAAAATACACCAACCGAGCAGGAGAACGACGATGATAATCGCGATTGCAATTAAACTAAAGTTGACAACCCCTAAGGTTGGGATGTCTAAGAAAAAATATGGGTAAATCGTCAACGTCCCACTTAGGCTAAAACGGCCACCAAGACTAGTGTAAAGGTATAAATAAAGTAAATAAACAACTAAACCCAATAAGTTGATAAATAGATAACTTTTTTTGATTTGGCCCTTGGGTGAAAACAATGCATAATCTACCACCACCAGCAAAGGTACCGCATAGTGAATCACAAGATCTTTCAAACTAAAAATTTGATAATTCAATTGATTGTCCGATATATACGGGATCAATACAAATGAATACATCATCAGTGTTAATAACAAAAAAACCATGAGGTTTTGCTTTATAAACACCAATAAACTTGAAGGATATTTTTTAACAATAAGATTAAAAATAAAGAATAGATAACTAATCACCGCATATCCATTCACCAAGGTGGTGAAGTAACTGATGGTCTCAAATGGATTGACTGCATTGACCAATGTTAAATAAATACCAAAGATGGAGAGCGTAAAAATGAAGCATTTAAAGATAAGACTGAATGCTAGTTTCATCAGTTTAATTATAAATGATTTATTGCGATCTTATTCAGTACGCAAGGCAATTACAGGATCTTTTCTTGCCGCAATGCCAGAAGGAATTAACCCTGCGAGTAAGGTAAGAATCGTAGATAACGAGATTAATCCAATCGCATAAATCGGTGACAAAGACGTAAAGTTTGCCACTTCAATGAGATCAAGAATAATCAAATCAATGGGAATACTTAAGATGAGCGTGATGACAATCCCAAAGACACCGGATACAAAACCGATGATGATGGTTTCCGCATTGAAAATCCGGGCAATATCTTTTTTCCGGGCCCCAAGCGAACGCATGATCCCTATTTCTTTGGTGCGTTCAATCACCGATACATAGGTGATAATCCCAATCATGATGGAGGAAACCACAAGCGAAATAGAAGCAAATGCCGATAAAACGATGGCAATGGTGTTGATAAGTTCAGTAATTGTAGAAGTAATATTTTCTGCTAAGTCGGTATAGATGATGACTTCCTCAATTGGTTTTCGCGTTTCATCCTCTAAATAATTGAAAGCATCTATATACGCTTTAATCAAATCCTTGTTATCAAACGTACTGGGATAGATTTGCACCCCAACTGGCAAGGTCGATCCACCGATACTCTTTAACGCTAATTGATAATCTGCTTCCGATTCAAATTCATTCAGTGTACCCGTCACCAAGTAAGGATTGTCATGATTTTCCCAAATATCCACTTGCGCTTGAACAATTTCAGAATTAAGCGCGCCAACTTCTTCATCCGCAAAAGCATAACTTGTTAAGGCTGGTGAGTAGGCAATGCCAGGAGATAACACTTCTGCACTCGCGGAAGGTTTCACTCGAAGAATGCCAACGATATTTAAGGCTAACGCCTTCGGATTATCAAACATGGCTTGTTCTTGATTAAAAGGAATACTAAAGCGAGTTTTATCACCCAAGGTTCCTTGTTGAAAAAGCACATCATTAGGAATCCATTTCACATTGAAAGGAGAATTTTCTCCAACAATTGTTTCAAAATTTAACCCTGCACCAATGTCTAAACCATAATCATCAAAGAGTCCTTGATCGATGCGATTGCGAACATCCACAACCAAGACCATTTCATTGGTTTGGGTTAGATCAGGCAAACGGCCTGCAAGCACATCATATTGACCAGCTATAAAATCAATATTGTTTGGCATTTCATAAAAGGTTCTTGCAAACGCAAAGGTGCCGCCACCCGTGGAAGATAATAATTTATACCCACCACCAGAGGTGCGAGAGACAAGACGCATCGCCATCGCTCTTGAATACGTTAAAGCGTTGTAATATTGGCTCGGCATCGCTTCAAGATAATCCACAAACTCTTGAGAAATATTGTTCGTATGTTCATCTGGGCGAGAATTATATTCTGTCACCACCGTCGTGTCTGGAAAATCAAATTCACTTGGATTTGCTGTGTCAGGTGGACCAAATTGGCGAATCGTTGGGGTAATGGTAATGGGGAAACCTGCTAAGGTATCACTTTGTAACGTACCAACATAGGTATTCATCCCTTCTGAAATGGATAACACCAAGGCAATACCAATAATCCCAATACTACCTGCTAAGGAAGTAATAATGGTTCGACCTTTTTTAGTCAGTAAATTATTCGCAGACGTTTTAAGCGCAGTCGTAAATGGCATGGTGGTCCGTTTGGTCATTAACTTACCAGACGTTCCCGTATCCACCATTTCAGGACGCGAATCATCAACCACTCGACCATCGAGCAATTTCACAATCCGATCAGAATGGGCTTGAGCTAATTCAGCGTTATGGGTCACCATGATGACTAAGCGACCTTTGGCAATTTTCTTAATTAATTCTAAAATTTGACCGCTCGTATTGGTGTCTAAGGCACCTGTGGGTTCATCCGCTAATAAAATTTTGGGATTATTGACCAAGGCACGGGCAATCGCGACCCGTTGCATTTGTCCACCCGACAACTGATTGGGGCGCTTGTAGACGTGATCTTTCAACCCTACTTCGATCAACACATCTAACGCGCGTTTACGTCGTTCTGCAGCACCGACACCCGATAAACGCAAAGACATTTCCACATTGTCGAGCACGGATAAATGCGAGATAAGATTATAGGTTTGGAAGACAAAACCAATGGTCGCATTTCGATAACTATCCCATTCAGATTCAGTGAAATTTTTTGTCGATTTGCCATCAACAATTAAATCACCTGAGGTATAACGATCTAAGCCCCCAATAATGTTCATCATTGTGGTTTTACCACAACCTGATGGACCTAATATCGAAACAAATTCATCATTTCTAAAGGATAAATCCACACCTCTAAGCGCAGGAAAGGGTTGACCTGCAACCACATAATTTTTGACGATTTCTTTTAATACCAACATGCCTTTTTCCTCTTTTCAACAACCTTGATTATACGAGCATTAAAGTAGACATTGTTATCAAATACTCACTTATTTTGTTAAGGAGTTGGTTAGGGTATGATAAACGTATGAACATCGCATGGATTGGAACTGGGGTCATGGGGATACCCATGCTCACCCATTTAAGTCAACATCACCAAGTGACTGCCTTTAATCGTTCCCTGGAGAAACTTAAAAGCCTACCTTCCCATGTCGTCATCAAACCAACCTTAACGGAAGCGATTGCCAATCAAGATGTCATCATCACGATGCTTGGTATTCCGCTTGATGTAGAATCTGTTTACCAAACATTACTTGAACAAGTAAAACCAGGCACCATCCTGATTGATTTCACCACATCCAGTCCCGCTTTAGCCACCAAACTTTGGCAATGGGGCAAAGCCAAAGGGATTGCGCTTCTTGATGCTCCTGTTACAGGTGGTTTAAAAGGTGCTCAACAACAAAGCTTAACCATCATGGTAGGTGGTGATCATGACACCTTTAAAAAAGCAGAACCGATTTTTTCACTTTTAGGAAAAACGATTCTTTACATGGGCAATGCTGGCCAAGGACAAACTGCCAAAATGGCAAATCAAATTGCGATTGCGGGTCAATTGGCGGGTTTAGCAGAAGCTTTAAGTTTTGCCAAACACAAACAACTCGATTTACCAAGCATCTTAACCATGCTAGGCACTGGGGCTGCTCAATCTTACAGCGTCACCCATTATGGACCGAAAATGTTGCAAGCAGATTGGCAGGCTACTTTTTACATCAAGCATTTTTTAAAAGATCTTCGCATTGCAATTGCCCATAGTAATCGTCCCTTACCCATTACCTTAGCAGTAGAAACCTTACTAACCTCACTCATCGATGAATATGGTGAAAAAGGGGTCCAGGCCATCATCCAAGCTTATTTAAAATAATTTTTACTTACCGTAGATTTGATACAGAAGCCATTGCACGAGTTTCGTTGGTAATAACCAACGCAATGCTTGTAAAACTTGATATTGAAACCCAACGGTTACATGAACCGGGGGATTTTTTTGATTCACTAATCGCCGACAAACTTGGAAAACGGAAATTGCCGGCAAGCCATTTTTTTCATCTTTTTCCATCACTGAGACCGAATGATGTACGCGGTCTTGGTAAGGAGATGAAGACGAGATAAACACCTTCCGCTGAGAGGAAAAATTCGATTTAGTATCCCCTGGTTTGACATTGACAACACGAATCCCAAAAGGTCTTAGTTCATTGCGTAACCCTTCCGTAAAACTAGCCACACTTGCTTTAGACATCGAATAAATCGTTTGAAAAG
>JBMTFA010000065.1:0-4767 GCA_049433705.1 Bacilli bacterium | reverse complement strand
CTTGTTCGATATCAATTTTGACACCATTGCATTTTTCAATGATTTCATTAATGACTTTACCACCCGCACCAATCACATCGCGAATCTTATCGACAGGAATGCGAAGTTGTTGAAGCTTAGGCGCATATTTACTGACTTCCGTTCTTGGTGCGGCAATGAGTGTTTCCATCCGTTCACGAATAAAGGTTCTTGAGGTTAAGGCAGCAGCTAATGCTTCTTCGATCACTTGGCGATTAATGCCACGGATTTTAATATCCATTTGTAAGGCGGTAATCCCTTTTTTGGTCCCAGCAACTTTAAAGTCCATGTCACCAAAGTGGTCTTCTAAACCTTGAATATCGGTAAGAATCGTATAAGGATGTTTGCCATCTAATGGACCCGAGGTAATTAAGCCCATGGCAATCCCTGAGACCATCCCGGAAATTGGGACCCCAGCAGCCATTAATGCCATCGAGGAGGCACAAATACTGGCTTGCGAGGAGGAACCATTGGATTCTAAGACTTCAGACACCACACGAATGGTGTAAGGGAAGACTTCTTCTGAAGGAATCACATAACTTAAGGCGCGTTCACCTAAAGCGCCGTGACCAATTTCTCGGCGACCTGGGCTACCCATTCTTCCCACTTCACCAACCGAGAATGGTGGGAAATTGTAATGATGCATAAATCGCTTTTTGTCTTCTTCGGTGAGGTTATCAATAATTTGGACATCGTTGAGCGAGGCAAGGGTGACCACTGAAAGCACTTGGGTTTGTCCCCGAGTAAACAGTGCTGAACCATGCACGCGAGGTAATAAATCTACTTGGCAATCAAGCGGACGAATTTCATCGACTTTACGGCCATCAGGTCTTACTTTTTCTTCGGTAATTAAACGGCGAACTTCTTCAGAAATAATCGTTTCTAAAATCATTTCGACTTCTTTTAGGGTTTTTTCTTCTTCATCACGATCGGCAAAGGTTTTTGCTTCAAAGACCGCTTTGACTTCATCTTTGACTGCATTGATGTTAGCTTCACGTGTGAGTTTATCTTTCGTGGCAATTGCTTTTACCATTTTTTGAACGGCAAGTTGCCTAACTTCTTTGTTGATTGCTTCATTGACCCGATAGAAAGCAATGACCCGTTTGGGTTGGCCAATTTCTTTAATAATGGTTTGTTGGAATAAACAAAGTTGTTTAATCGCATCATGACCAAACATGAGCGCTTCGACCATGTCTTTTTCAGAGATTTCTCTTGCCCCAGCTTCGACCATGTTAATCGCATCTAAGGTCCCCGCAACGGCTAGATGTAAATCAGATTGTTCGCGTTCAGCAACCGTAGGGTTGATGATCAATTGACCATTGACGCGACCGACTAAGACCCCGGCAACTGGGCCATCAAAAGGAATATCAGAAATCCCTAATGCTAAACCACTACCAAATAAGGCAGTCATTTCTGGGGTTTGATCGTTATCCACACTTAAAACCGTGTTTACGACTTGAACTTCATTACGGAAACCATCATCAAATAAAGGGCGAATTGGGCGATCAATTAATCGGGCAGACAAAGTTGCATGTTCACCTGGGCGCCCTTCTCTTCTTAAAAATGAGCCGGGGATTTTTCCCACGGCGTATTGTTTTTCTTCATAGACAACGGTGAGCGGGAAGAAATCCCCATCTTTGGCTTCATCACTGGCAACGGCGGTTGATAAGACCGCGGTTTCTCCTAAGCGAACCAACACTGCACCATCGGCTTGTTTGGCTAACTCTCCAGTTTCAACGACGAGCGTCTTTCCAAAAAAATCTAACGAAAATGTCCTCTTTGTCATATATTCCTCTTTCTTTTCTATAACATGAACGATTATAGCACAATTAGCCGTTGCTTCTAAAGATTTCTTGGAGAACCTTTACCATTTTTTCTGCATCTTCTACGACTAAGAATTCATATTTGCCGTGATAGTTTTCTCCACCGGTCGCAAGGTTTGGCGTTGGTACACCTTTAAAGGTTAGATTTGCCCCATCTGTTCCACCACGAATCGGGACTGCATGAAGCATTAACCCAAGGGTTTTGTAAGCTTGTTTCGCGCGATTTAATCCTTCAGGATACTTTAAAATCATCGGGGCCATATTTAAATAAGAAGGCTTGATGGTCACTTCGACCGCTTTCATTCCAAGTTGGTCATTGATTTTCTTCGCGGTGTTCACCATCAATTTTTCTTGAGCTTTTAATTGTTTGGCGTCGTGATGACGAATGATATAGCGGTATTCGGTTTGTTCCACACTTCCTGTCGATTCGGTTAAATGAATAAAACCTTGATAACCATCGGTATGTTCAGGTGTTAAGTATTTAGGTAACGCAAGGTGAAATTGGGATGCAATCGTTTGACTATTGATCATTTGATTTTTTGCTGAACCAGGATGAATTGCTTTACCTTGAACTTTAACAATCGCACTTGAAGCATTAAAGTTTTCGTAATTGATTTCTTCAATGGGCCCACCATCTAAGGTATAGGCAAAATCAGCGCCAAACTTTTTGGGATCAAAATGGACGACGCCACGACCAATCTCTTCATCACAAGTAAATCCAATTTGAATGGGTCCATGAAGATAGGAGGGATTCGTCATCACATAATCTAAAAAGGTCATGATGATGGCTACACCTGCTTTATCATCCGCACCTAAAAGTGTTGTCCCATCCGTGGTTACTAAGGTTTTACCTTGATGGGTTTTTAAAGATGGAAACACTTTAGGATCTAAGAAAATCTTTAAGTTTTCATTTAAGGAAATACGTTTACCATGATAGTTGCGAATCACTTTTGGTTTCACATCTTTACCTGACATTTCCGAAGCGGTATCCACGTGTGCCATTAAGCCAATCGCGGGGGCTTTCGCTTTTGAATTCCTTGGAATCGACGCGTAAAGATTACCCGTCGGATCAAGACGAACATCTTTGATGCCTAATTCCAATAATTCCTTTTGCAATAACTTGATGAGATCAAGTTGCTTTGATGTCGAGGGAACGGTTTGACTATCCCCATCCGATTGGGTATCGATTTTGACGTAACGAAGAAAGCGGGTTAATAAGTCCATTGGGAAGTCCTCAATTCCTTTTTATTTTAGCAAAGAAAAAACCATCCGGCTTGCGAATGGTTTGGTTTGTTTTCTTTACTTGCGTAAACCTAATTTATCAATGAGGGTTAAGTAAGCGTCGCGATTCGATTTTTCTAAGAATCGTAATAAGCGCCCACGGCGACCCACGAGCACTAATAAGCCCCGGCGACCATGGTGATCGTTAGCATGACCCTTTAAGTGTTCGGTTAACTCTTTGATTTGCTCAGTGAGTAACGCAATTTGCACTTGGGGTGAGCCAGTGTCTGTCGCAGTTTTACCATAATCTTTGACCAAGTTTGCCACTTGTTCTTTGGTTAAACTCATGTTGTTTCCTCCTTCTTTAATATACGGCCTTCTCAGCGATTACCAAGTGGAAACGCCGGTAATCATCGATGAAGGTCTAGGGTTATTATAGGATGTGGTAATAAAATTGCAACTAAAATTCTTTAGGAAAAGTCGGTTTTAAACGAATGGCAGTCGCCTTGTCGAGATCCATTTGTTGAATCAAGGCATCTTTAGAAGGAAATTTTTGCTCAGGTCTTAAGTAATGGAGAAAGGCCACTTCGACATGTTTTTCATAAAGGTTGGCTTGGTAATTTAACACAAAAACTTCTAAGGTAGGTGAACTTAAGTTTGCCACCGTGGGGTGAAACCCTAAACTGGCTAAAGAATAATAGGTCTGACCGTCAATCTTGATCAGGGTAATATACACGCCATTTTTTGGTAAATAGTAGGGAGCATCTAACACAATGTTGGCAGTGGGATAACCCATTTTTCTACCTTCCCCAAGACCTTTACCGACAAAGCCTTCCACCACATAAGGACGTCCTAATAATTGTTGCATTGTCTCTAACTGTCCTGCTGCTAGCATTGAGACGATTGCAGAAGTCGAGATTTTTTGATTTTCATACATGTGGGGAGGGACAAGGTGGAGGGTAAATCGACCATCGTTTTGAATGGTTTGCACATCCCCTATTGCATCTTTACCAAAGCGAAAGTCAGGACCACAGACTAAGTCTTTCCCACCAATGGAAAATAAAAAATCCAAAAACGCTTTTGCGGGTAAAGTTTTTACTTCCTCAAGAAACTTCACCACGATTAAGTAAGATACACCCATCGTTTCTAGCATGGTTTTTTTTCGCGATAAAGGGGTTAAATTTTGGGCGACTCTTCCCGGTTTAGGATTGCGGTCAAAGGTTAATACGGCAACGGGATTTTTCAAAGCAATGCCGGTTTGAATCAAAGCTTGATGTCCTAAATGGAGCCCATCAAAAAAACCTAAACAAATGGTTAATTGATTATGAAGGTGAAGGGGTGAACGTAAGTCGGTTTCCCAAACTTGCATTAAAACAATCCTCGTACTGGTTTATAAGTCGTGCCTTCACTACGATCATAAATAGCGAGCACTTGTTGTTGACCATCAATGAGTAAAAGGCGATCTTTAGGATGCGTAGTGGTAAAAGGTTTGCCATCCATGATTGCTTTAATTTGACTTGGTTCTTTGATGGTGACTTGATCCATAAACGATAATGCTTGATAAACCGTTAAGCGATCTTGAGGGGTGATGGAATCGATGGATTTTGCCGCGGCTAATTTATATTGACCAATTGCGATGCGGGTTAAAGAGGTTAAATGTCCTACCATGCCAAACTTTGCGGCAATGTCTTCTGCTAACGTCCGA
>JBMTFA010000064.1:0-4769 GCA_049433705.1 Bacilli bacterium | reverse complement strand
CCATTAGTGATTTTCCTCCCAGCGATTACCATAACTCATGATGCTTAGTTTACATTCTTTGACGAGATAATCGACTACAAATTGAATCAATGATCGGTCTTCAATAATCCGAGAAAAACTCATGACAAGTTTATCTTGATAAGAGGCAATCCCAAGATTGATAGGTAAAATTGGGGTAGAGCAAATCATAAATTCAACATGGTCCAGGTAGGGTTTCGTCGATTCAGGCATCTCAATTTTTCCTAAGTTCGACATCGTCAAACTTAACGCCGGTTCACCGACTCGATTAAAGACGCTTTTCACAATCCAACGTTTAATAAATAAAGGCACAAAGCGAAGCACGAGCATACGCTCTGCTTGCATGTTTGCACGAATTTGTGGGGCAAGGACATCGATTTGTTGCCCTGCTTTTAATTGGCGATTGACTTCTTCAAGTACTTGATCAAAGGTAGCATCCGGCGCAAATACCTTACCAATATTGATGGTCATCACGAAATTTTTCATCGTTTTAGATGGTAAATATTTACGCATGTCGACTGGGATCGAAAGAATAATGGGTCGTCGTATTTTGGGTTGTTCGGCTTCTTGCTTTTGAATTAAACCTAGGATAAGAATGGTGGCGAATAAGCCAGTGATGGTGGTTTGTTTGTCTCGCGCTAAGGTTCGCAGGGATGCCGTACTCATTTCTAAATGCGTTAAATAATGGCCATTATGATCAAAGTACTCTCCTTTGATATGATAGGCCTTAGCCGTTGGCAGAAAATGACTCTTGCCATGTGTTACTTTTTTGGCAAAACTATCTTCCATTTCTGCTTCGGTGAGTTGATCGTCGGCGTCAAACATCATCCCTTCTGCTGTCACGGGATAACCTTTTTCCCTTAGGTAGGCAAGGGTTAAGGTTTTTAAAAATTCCATCCCACCTCGACCATCCGTAATCGCATGGAAGACTTCAATGGAAATACGTTGGCGGTGATAATAGACCTCAATGAGATGTTTTGAACTATCGTAAGGTCTTGCATTTGCACCAAAACTGTTTGGATCAGGTAAAACTTTAAATGAGCGACTTTGTTTTTCTAAATAGTTCCAAAATAATCCTCGTCTCAAGCGGGTATTAAAGTTTGGAAATCGGGTTAAGGTTTTTTCTGCAGCATGCTGTAAACAAACTGGATCAATGGTTTCTTTGAGTTCAACGGTCATCCGAAAATAGGAGGCTCGCCGTGTTTCAGTAATGATGGGAAAAAGTTTTCCCGCATTGTCAATTCGAAACCACTGTGTTGTTCGATTCATATGCGTCTTTTTACTTTAGTAATTAATCGTTTATTTAATAAACACTCAAGTAATTTTGCTGCCGCCTTGCCTCGATGGGATACTTGATTTTTTTCTTCAATGGTCGCTTCAGAAAAAGTTTTTCCTAATTCATCACTAAAGAAAATCGGGTCATACCCAAATCCATGGGTTTGGGGATTGACTTCGCGAGTAATTTTTCCAATCGTGGTTCCGACAAAAAAAAGCATTTCTTGATGGGGATAAAGAATCACAAATGCAGTAGAGAATTGCGCTTTGCGATTTTTATGCGGTGCCATTAATCTGAGGATTTCTTGATTTTTTTCTAACCAAGATTTATCTTGCATCCAGCGTGATGAATAGACACCTGGAAAACCTTTTAAGGCATCGATTTGTAAACCAGAATCATCCGCAAGGACAGTTTTGTTCACATGCTTACTAACCGCTTTTGCTTTTAATAACGCATTTTCTAAAAAGGTTCTTCCTGTTTCTTTGGGATTGAGTTTTAATTTCATGTCTTGCAAAGTTAAAAACGTGACGGTATAGTCTTGGAAAAACTTTTTTATTTCTTCAACTTTAGCTTGGTTATTTGTCGCTAAAATGATTTCATAGTTCATTGGGTATATTTTAGCAATTTTTTGATATAAAACGAAATAAAATTAGCAATTTTGGAGCAGGTGACGGGAATCGAACCCGCGTAATCAGCTTGGAAGGCTGATGTTCTACCACTGAACTACACCTGCAAGAAAGGCAACGAAATTATCTTAACATACTCCAATGATTAAAAAAATCAGTTGCCTTTTATTGGTTAGGATTTTAATAGGTTTTCTAAAGTGTTAATTGCGTGAAAACCAGGTTTTTTGTAGGTTTGTTTGCCATCGGTAAACACCATCATGGTGGGAATCGACATGATACCGTTGGCTTCGGCAAGATCGACGTTTTGGTCGACATTGACTTTCAAGATGACTGCTTCAGGTTGTTTCTTAGAAAAATCATCTAAGACTGGCGCTTGCATTTTGCATGGTCCACACCAATCCGCATAAAAATCAACGATGACTTTACCCTTGGTTTGCCCAAGAATGTCATTAAATTCTTTCGCATTTGTAATGTTCTTAATCATGAATTTATCCTCCTAAGATTAATTTACAAGGTCGTTAGATAGTATAGCAAGTATAACGCGACAAAGTGTAAGGGATAGAAGAGGTAAGTAAAGACTTTAAACCACGCGGGAGGGTTGCCTTTGTCGCCTCGATAAGCGTAGATAAAATAACCGGCAATAACAGCGTACGTTTGTGCACCCACAAAACGATTCAGATAGAGCGTGACCGGATTGATGATTGTTAACACATCCACAAAGATAAAGCTCAGCAACCACCAAATTAAATGCATCGAGATAAGGAGAATTGCTGCAACTTGATATCGATGAGTTTCTGCCGTTTGGGATAAGTTAAAACGTTCTTGTAAGATTCGAGCTTGCGGCAAAGGTGTATACGCAAGATAAAGAATCAGCATCATCACTAATCCATAAATACCATAATCCGCACTGATATAATTGGGTAAAGTCGGACTGATACTCGTTAAGATGACAAATGAAATTGGTATTACCGCTAGGAATTTAATCCCTATGTTTTTATTTTTCAACAAGATCATCGCCGCGGCCGCCATCGAAAGATCAACAAAGATATTTCCCGCTAAGGTTTCAATACCGACCAAACCTAATGCCCACATCCCCGAGCCAATTAGAATGGCCATTGCCAATAATCGCAGCCAATACTTCAAGACATTTCGACTTCGATAAACACCTTCGGCAATCATAAAGGCAAACAGGGGAAAGGCTAATCGACCAATAAGCCGAGCGATTAAATAAAAGGTACTGATGGTGGCATTTTGGGTATAGGGTAAAAGCACCAAAACCCCAAAATGGTCAATTGCCATCGTGATTAAGGCTAACCATTTAAGTTGATAGGATGTGTAGTTTCTTCGCATCATAACAGGGAACTGCTTCCTAAATTTGCACTGGCAATAATCGATAAGACGGATAAAACATTATTTGTGATGTGAGTTGCCATCGCCACTTGTAAGCCAAAGCGATCATAAAGGAAGCAAAACCAAGCACCTGCAATTAGGTATATTGGTAAATTCAATAGTTCATTAAATAAATTAACGGCAGTAAAATCAAAATGGATGAGGCCAAAAATTGTTAAAGTGACTCCATACGCTAACACCCGATTTTTTTCTTTCAGAACTTTAAACAACCCCAAACGGTATGTCCATTCTTCAACAATTGGTCCAAGAAGACCAAAGGTTAGAAAAGAAATCAGCGGGGCATCTAAGACTAATTGAACAATCGCCGCTTGATTTTGATTATCCTCAAGGGTAATGCCCAACCATTGGTAGAGGGTCATCACGAAGTAACTTGTAAAAAGAATCGCAAAGGTAAAGGGAATACCCACAATCCATTTAAAAGAGATTAAGGCAGGTAGGAAAGTTTCTTTTAAGTGTGGGAAGAGGATGGCAAATCCAATTAAAATAAGACTGAAATAAGTGAGAAAGTTTACCATTTGGAAGAAGAAGAGACTTTCTAAAAATATCGCAGTGCTTGCTTCATCCAAAAATAATGGGACAAGGGAGGGCAAAAACCCAGCAATAATCAAAGCAAAAACCCATAAGCCTAACCAGCCCAAGAAAAAGAGGGTAAGGGAAGTTTTTTGATTGATTCCATAAGGTATATTCATGCTTAATTAATGATTAAAATTTACTAAATCTTTTATTATCATAGCACACCAATATCGTATAAAATGAAGGGTAGGTTATTAGGGGAGGATGCGTTATGCCCTCAGTCTTTGCTTTCGGTATTAATCCGGTTCAAATTAGTCAATATTTAGATTATGCCCTTTATGGCATTGCCGGGATGGTGGCATTAGGTTTCATCCTTGGATTTCTCCGCGGTGTATGGCGGGAAGGATTTCGATTACTTTTTGTCGGCGGTTTAGTCATTGCCTCCGTGTTGTTTACCCGACAAGCAGTTGATTTCTTTATGGACTTTGATGTATCAAATCTTGCCGCAAGTGCTGGCTTTGGTACGCTCGCCTTAGATCTTAATGGCTCACCAATTATTGTCGCGGTAACCACACCATATGAAACCATTTATGAAGTTTTAGAACAAAGTTTACTCGCATTTGGTTTTTTCATTACTCCAGCAATTGCTGACTTAATTATTGGGCTGACACTCGTCATTTTACGGTACCTTGTTTTTATTATGCTTGCGATTTTAATTTTCTTTTTAGGTGAAACGTTAGCGGCTATTCTTTATTTCATCCCCTTTCGTTTTATTATTCCTCAATATTTAAGAAAAAAAGTCAAAATGCGTTTACTAGGTGGTTTAGCTGGGGCGGTAAAAATGGTGCTTGTGTTGACCATGTTTCTATCCCCTTTTACATCTTTAGTGAACACCATCACCGGCTCCTTTAGAGAGTTTGATGAAC
>JBMTFA010000063.1:0-4854 GCA_049433705.1 Bacilli bacterium | reverse complement strand
TCCCCTATTGATGTATGGGAGGTTTTTTTATGTTTAAAATCATGTTAGGCGTTTTATTTTTTACGATTATTACTTTGGTGGTCTTCCTGAATCTTGATCCAAATATTGTACAAAACTCAATCGTGGAAACCACATCCATCCAAAGTGATTTCATCACCGCAACCTTGTCAGGAGAAATCCAAAAACCAGGAACGTATATTGTCAAAAAAGACGGACAGTTAAGTGACATGATTGCCCTTGCCGGTGGGGTAACCACGAATGCGGATGAGACTGCATATCAATTGACCTTAATCGTCCAAAGTGGTGGCCAGTACTATATTGCCCCAAAATTTGATCCCAATGATGTCTGTGGCACAACTGCATTAGTTAAAGTGGGGATTAACTCTGCTAATCGGGATAACTTAATGACCTTATCCAATATTGGCACGAGCTTAGCGAATGCAGTGATCGATTATCGGCAAACGAACGGAAACTTTCAATATCTAGAACAAATCATGGCAGTCCCAGGCATTGGCCAATCGACGTTTACCCGCATCAAAAATTACATCAATCTCCTTTGAAATACCTGACGAGTTTTTTTACCATCTTAGGGGCAATATTTTTCTTACTTCAAAACAATTGGTTTTGGGGTGTATTCGCTTTGTGGACTTGGATATTCACCCATGCCATTGATCGCCAATTAGGAAAATGGTTAACCCTATGGGTGGTTAGCTTTTTTATATGTTGGTTGCTTCGCTGGTTACTTTTTCGTAATCATTCTACATACATTGTTTTAGATCGCCGCCCAACGTGGGCAATGGTCCATAATGGCTGGCAAGCATATTATCTTCCGATTGATCCACATCTTCCTTTAGATTGGGGAGACATGGTTGCGATTACTGGAGAAATCAAACCATTCGCAATGACGAGTTACGAAGGTAAGTTTCATTTTGAAGCGTATTTACAACAACGCGGAATGCACACGATGATCGAGGTTGATTCCATCAAATGGTTATGGCAATCACCCTTAAGACCTTATGCAATTATAGAAGCGCGATTAACACTTCTTGATCCAGAACTTCGTTTATATGTTTCGGAACTGCTTTGGCGAAAACAATCCCTCGATGTCAATCTCACAGATGATTTTTTAATGTGGGTGCAACTATCAGGGTTAGGTTTTTACATGGTTTATCAAGGGGTGGGTCGGATTCTCGCGTTAAAATTTAATCCTGTTTATACAACGATTGCAAGATTGATTCTCTTTTTTCCTTGGATGCTGTTTGGGCTTCATCAATGGGGGATCGTAAGAATTTATGCGTTAGAAATCTTTCGCCTTTGGCAACCGAATGTTTTCGCGATGAAAAGAAAAATAATCGTCCTGACTTTCATGTCATGGGTCTACCCCAATTTATGGTTACAAACAAGTGCTTACCTTTACTTGATCTATCAAGGCTGGATCTTTGGTTTTGCCGCCATAAGAAAACAATCTGCATGGCGGAGATGGATGGCTTTTTCGACCTTAGGAATGTTGTGGACTTGGATTTCCGTTGGTAAAGTGAATCTTTTTCAATCCTGGTTATTCCTACCTACAACTTTCATCAATGCTATCTTTTTTCCCTTATGGTTAGGTTTTCTTTATTCCGGCGTGATCATGCCAGGTCTTGTTCCTTTAACCCAAAGTTGGGTGACATTGTTGAAACAAATACCCATTGATGTTGACTTGAGTTTAGGTCTATTACCTAGGTGGCGAATCCTGATGCTTTTAGGCTTATGTTTTAGTTTATTACTAAACCAATGGTTACATTTATCACGTTACCTTCGGTATCAATGGATGATGATTGGAATCTTGATCCTTAGCCATCTATCTGCCTGGGATGTTGTCTTGATCGATCGGGTTAGCTTTTTGAATGTAGGGCAAGGGGACGCCACGGTCGTTCAATCTAAAGGGAAAACGATGCTCATCGATACTGGTGGAGTTTTTCAATTTGATTTAGCGCAAGAAGTGCTAATCCCTTATTTTAAACGTCAACGGATTAGGCGTTTAGATTACGTCATCATCACGCATGATGATTTTGATCATCATGGTGCCTTACCTTCTTTAAGGCAACGCTTTCACATTGGTCAAATCATCACCGAACCGTTTGCAAGGCTAAAACTTGGCAATTTCTTGATTCAAAATTACCAACATTATCGGGAACTTTTTAATGAAGATAATGCCCAATCTCTCGTGATTGGCATCCAACAACAAACATGTCAGTGGTTAGTAATGGGGGATGCAACGGTGGCAACTGAAGATGTCATCATGCAAACCAATCCTGGTCTTCAAGCCAGTATTCTTCGCCTCGGTCATCATGGATCGTTAACCTCAACCAGTGAAGCGTGGTTAGATTCGCTTCAACCAAAAGAAGTAGTGATTTCTTCAGGTGGTGGCAATCGTTATGGGCATCCCCATCCTACCGTCATCCATCGCCTTGAGCAACGGCAAATCAAGATACGGCGCACGGATAAGGAAGGGACAATTGCCTATCAAACGTGTAAAATATAACCATGATACGTTTACTCACTTCCCCGTCTTATCAATTGTTAATGCAGGCGTTAACCAAGATTTTATCCACGCTTTCTTCAACCACCACCGTAGAAAAAGTGGATGGTTCTTCCCTTGCAGCGAGTGAATGGATTCGCGAATTGCTCCAACCAAGTTTATGGTCGGAGGCGAAGGTCACCATCTTAACGAATGCGAGTTTTTTTGCAAAGAAAAATAAAGCCAGCACACCCAGTGAAGCAGATGAAGAAGCATTGCATGAATTGTTGAGCAAACCGCGACCAGATCTAGACCTTATCTTTCTTTATCAAGGCGAGGTAGATGAACGCTTATCGTTGATGAAAATGATTCAAAAGCACCATGAATGGATCGATCTTCCGCTTCCCAAACTCGATGGCTGGCCAGCTTTACTTAGTCAATGGGCAGCAACGTTCTCCCTCAAAATAAATCCTAAGGCCGCCAATCAATTGATTGAACGCGTCTTCCCTGATGTCGATCGACTTCATCAAGAACTCGTCAAATTATCGGTTTATGGCGGCACGATTGATGAACACCTTGTTCAGCAACTCGTCCAACCTAGTCTTGAAGAAAATGTCTTTGCCCTCACGAATCAACTGATGGCCGATAACCTTGCAGGTGCCCTCAGCATCTATCGGGACTTTACCATCTTACAAGTGGAACCCACAATGCTCATTAGTCTCATCGCAAAACATTTTCAACTTTATAGCAAAGTTTTATATCTCCTCAATCAAGGGCATGATACCTATGTGGTCGGCCAACAACTCAAGATCCATGAGTTTCGCGTTCGGTTAATGGCCCAAGCCAAAAAACGCTTTCCAATGCAACGGCTCCATCAGATTATTCTTAGCCTCGACACCTTAGATGAACAAATTAAAAAGGGCCTCCGAGAAAAACAAGAAGCCCTTGGTTGGTGGTTAGTGAATTTTAACCGCGCTATTTTTTAAGTAAGCGTTGATACATCGACGGCCGCCGATCACGGAAAACACCCCAGGAAAATCTCATTTTATCAAGGGCATCTAAATCAAACTTTTCCGTAATGAATCCTTGCGTATTACGATCGAGCTGTTTGCGAATATTGCCTTGGTTATCCGCAATGAAACTGGTGCCATAAAAGGTCATGTCGTGTTTCCCATAGGTTTCTTTGCCAATTCGGTTGGCGGCAATCACGGGTAAAAGATTGGCAGCCGCATGGCCCATCATCGTATGTTGCCAGTGCGCTTGCGAATCAATCGGTAAAAAAGGTTCGGAGCCAATCGCCGTCGGATAAAGCAACATTTCCGCGCCATCTAAAGCTAAAATGCGGGCAACTTCTGGGAACCATTGGTCCCAGCAAATGGCCACCCCAATCTTGCCGAACTTCGTGTTAAACACGGTGAGTGGTGTATCCCCTGGGGTAAAATAAAATTTTTCTTGATATGATTCACCAGTGGGAATATGCATCTTTCGGTATTGACCAAGGATTTTACCATCCGCATCAATCATTGCAATCGAGTTATAAAAAACGTTATTGGCTCTTTCGAAATATGAAATGGGTAAGACAACTCCTAAGGTTTTGGCTAACTCAGCAAAATATTGTAAATCTGGATGTTGATCAAAAGGTTTCGCCAATTGAAAATGGTCATAATTTTCTACTTGGCAAAAGTATTTACCCAAAAAGAGTTCGGGTAAAAGAATCACATTCGCCCCATCCTTTGCAGTAGCTTTCACAAGTTGGGTGGCAAGATCACGATTGGCGAGGGCGTTATCGCCCATGGCCATTTGAATGGCACTGACGGTGACCATCCGCATCTTAAAGCACTCCCTTAGGAATTTGTTGGGTAATACAATGAATATTCCCACCACCGAGTAAGACTTCTTTACTATCGATCATGACAATTTTCTTTTTTGGGAAAAGTTTGGTTAATTGTTCGTAGGCAATCTCATCCGTTTTTTGATTGAATTTAGGAACGATGACGGCGCCATTAACAAAGTAAAGATTAAGGTAAGAAGCGGAGAGCCGTTCATTCATTGGGCGATTTTTACTATTAGCCGTCGGTGTTAACCCCGCAGATTCAAAGTAAGTCCGGTGAATTGCTTTTGGCATGACAAGGTTTGATATTTTAAGCGGTTGACCATTAACATCCGTTTGGGTCTTGAGTGCTTCCAGTGTCATTTGCGAGAGTGGTTGTTGGGCGTCACGGGGATCAACGGCTTCGGCAAGTAAAATGTGGCCTGGCCCAATAAACGTAGCGACATTATCGACGTGTTCTTTGGTTTCATCGTTATAAATCCCACGTGGTAACCAAATCACTTTTTTTGCCCCTAACATCTCG
>JBMTFA010000062.1:0-5153 GCA_049433705.1 Bacilli bacterium | reverse complement strand
TTTCTTAACCGCGCGTTTAGATGACAATAAACTATCGTTACTCGAAACTTTAGGCAAAACCTTACATATCCCCACCCCTCTCCACATCGAAATGTTTGACAATTCGCATTTACAAGGCGCCGAAGCCGTCGGGGCAATGGTCACCTTTATTAACGGGGAACCCGTGAAAAAAATGTATCGCCAATTTCATTTACCCGAAGCATTAAAGCAAGATGATCCAGGCGCGATGGCCTATTTAATTACCCGACGATATACACGCTTACTTGAAGAAAAAGCCACCTTGCCATCCCTGATCGTCGTCGATGGTGGTCAAAGCCAACTTCAATCCGGTAAAAAAGCGCTTGAGTCACTAAAGCTAAACATTCCCATCGTGGGCTTATTTAAAAATGAACGACATCAAACCAAAGGTTTACTCACCAAAGATGGTGAAATTTTTGATTTTACCCAGCAACCATCGTTATTCTTTTTCCTCATTCGTTTACAAGATGAAGTGCATCGCTTTGCCCTTGCCTTCCATCAACGTTTGCGGAAACAAAAAACCACGCGATCAATCTTTGATGATATCCCCGGCCTTGGGCCAACCCGACTGACGACCTTACAAAAACGTTATCCTTCCTTAGATTTATTGAAGCAAGCGTCGCTAGAAGAACTTTGCCAATTACTCCCGAAAAACATTGCCCTTCTTTTACAAGCCAAACTAGCAAAAATGTCAAACTAGGAAGGTCGTTTATGCTATATTATGAAGTGCTGTCCCCATAGCTCAGCTGGATAGAGCAACAGCCTTCTAAGCTGTAGGTCAAACGTTCGAATCGTTTTGGGGACGCCAATGAAAAGACCTTGATCACAGGGTCTTTTCATAGGCTCAACATGGATCACGCAACTTTTCAAACCTTATATGATCGTCAAGATTATGCAACCTTGGTGAAACAGACCGCGGCACTAAGTGATTTGAACATGGTGCGTTACCACATCATTGGTCTGCTCGGTTTAGGCGCGAATCAAATGGTGCTCACGATCATGCTCGCCAAGTTTTCTTTGATTCAAAAAGCGCTACCGATTTTCTTAAAAATCCATTATGAAATCTTAAAAACGCATCGAACGTTTCCTGAACATGCCAAATTGATGGAGCAATATCAAAACTTACCTTATATCAGTCAAGAAGTGGAAGAACGGGTCAGTCAACTTCAGATTCTCTATAGCAAACCAGCGAATGCGCAAGTCAAAGATACGCTGACGTTGTTTCAAGAAGCCTATAACCAAGAAGACCATGAAATGCTGTTTGATTTAATTCCCCAACTCAAACCGATTCATTTATTTACCTTAAAACAAACCATTAAGACGTTATTAACTCGCCCCTTTCCGCAACGGATGAAAGGCATGCTGGTACTAGCTCTCATTGATGCCAAATATGATGAAGTGATTGCCATCACCAAAGGGGAAAAAACCTTAAGTTTTAATCCGATTGATACGGTCAATCCTTTTAACGATGAAACGTTTACTTCTTACCAAGAAACCATAGATTCACTGACTAAAGACCCTTCGGTAAGACAGGTAGCCTACTCCTTATTAAGCACCTACATGTTGACAATGATCCCCTTTGAAATTGACCCTGAATATTATTTTTTTCAAGGGTTAATCTCACTTGCTTATGCCTATTTGAAAATGCCACCCCCACCATTTGATGGGGATGAAAGTGAACAAACCTTGATTGAGAAGAAACGTCAACATCTTGAAAAAATCCTAAAAATGTAATCCTTGCCTTAGGCAAGGGTGATTATTGTATAATTGAAAAGTTAATAGAAAGAGGAACTTATGCAACACACTGTTAAACCTTTAGAAAACTCCCGCGTTGAAATTACGATGACCTTTAACACCGAAGAATGGAAAGCTGCGCAAGATCAAGCGTTTAAAAAGCTTGCCGCTGATGTCAAAATCGATGGCTTCCGCCCTGGCAAAGCCCCTGAAGCGATGGTGAGAGCGCGTCTTGATACCGGAAAGATCTACGATACGGCGATCAATGCGATTTTACCGAAAGCTTACGGTGATGTTTTAAAAGCAGATAAACTTACCCCATTAAGCCGACCAACGGTCGATGTGGTCAAAGTTTCGAATGCCGAACTTGTCCTTAAAGCAGTTGTCATACTGGTGCCAGAAGTTAAATTAAAGAAATATAAAGATTTAGGGATTAAACGTCCTGAAGTAAAAGTCACGGATGCCGATGTCGAAGCAGAAATGAAAACCACCCTCGCCCAACAAGCAACCTTGATGCTTAAAGAAGGCCCCGCTGCGCTTGGTGATTCCGTGGTGTTTGATTTTGAAGGCTTTGTAAATAACGTCGCCTTTGAAGGTGGCAAAGCGGAAAACTACACCCTTGAATTAGGATCAGGTCAATTTATCCCTGGATTTGAAGAACAACTGGTGGGATTAAAGGCCGGTGATCAAAAAGACCTCAATGTGAAATTCCCAGAAAACTATGCACCTGAATTAGCGTCTAAAGATGCAGTGTTCAAAATTAAAGTTCATGAAGTTAAAAGCAAACAATTGCCAGAAATGAATGAAGCGTTATTTGCAGAAATGAAACTTCCTAATGTAAAAACGGAAGCCCAATTTAAAGAATATTTAAAGCAAAAAGTCACCGCGACCAAAACCAAAGCGGGTGATGACCAATTCTATTCTGATATCTTACTCAAGATTACCAAGGATGCCGACATTGATTTACCCCATGAAGCGATCCATGAACAAATGGATGCGATGAAGGCGGATTTAGAAGAAAAGCTTAAACAACGCAATCAAACGATGGAACAATACTTAACCGCGAATCAATTAACGGAAGCCAAGCTCCACGATCGCATGCATCAACAAGCAGAAGATATTCTTCGTGCGAGTTTAGTTGCTAATAAAATTGCCGAATTAGAAAGCATTGAAGTCACGGATGAACTCGTGGACTTTGAAATCGCTAAAATTGCGGAACAATATAAGATGGAATTTGCCAAAGTGAAAGAAATCTTAACCCCAAATCTTTCCCGTTTCCGCGCGGAAATTCGCGATCGCTACATTAAAGAATTTCTGATTAAAGTCAATTCCTAAGCAGGTCTTAGACGGGTAGTGATGCCTCTTAGCACTTATTACTTGCAAGTGCTAAATTCCTTGTTATAATGTTTTTAGCACTCAAAGTCATTGGCTGCTAAACGGAGGATGTTTATGAAGAAAGAAACTTATCAACTACCCTTATTGATTACCCGAGGGATGGTCCTGTTTCCTAATCAATCCCAATCGATTGAAGCAGGCCGACCTTTTTCTGTTGCTGCGATTGATGCGGCCAAAGTCGATGGCAATGATTTAATCTTAGTGACGTCTCAAAAGTCACCAGAAATTGATGAACCTGCGACCACCGATGTCTTTATGGTTGGCACCATTTGCCGGATGTCGAACATCACGTCTTTAAAGCGTTATACACGTTTAAAAGTTTTACCGCTTGCTCGCGTGCTCATCACTGAAATCAATAAAGTGGGTGAAACATGGACCGCAAAAGCTGAAAAATTAGAAGATGTCTTAGGCGATCATAAAACCGAAGTTGCCTTGGTGCGCAACATCATCACTTCCTTAGAAGGGATGCAAACGGTGACCAATCGCTTACCACGCGAAGTCGTGGGCCAACTTTCTAAAGGTGTCGCCGCAACTGATATCGCCGATATCCTCGCTAATCTATTACCAATGCCGGTTGATCAAAAACAAAAAGTATTGGAAACCTTAGAACTCAACGAACGTTTAAAAATGGTTTTGGATGCGGTCAATGAAGAAAAAGAAATTGCCGATATTGATAAACATTTACAAGAAGAAGTAAGAAAGTCCGCAGAAAAAAACCAACGCGAATATTTCTTAAGAGAAAAACTCAAGGCGATTAAAACAGAACTTGGGGAAAACCCAGAATCTTCTGATTCAGAAGAATCCTTATTAAAACGTTTAGAATCAGGTCAATATCCTGATCATATCAAAGCGAAAGTTCGCGCGGAATTAAAGCGCGGTGAGATGATGCCTTCCAGCAGTTTAGAAGCATCACTCATTAAATCCTATGTTGAGTTGATGCTTGATTTACCTTGGTGGCAACGCACCAATGATAATGATGATCTTTCCAATGTGCAAAAGATTTTGGATGACGATCACTATGGCTTAGAAAAAGTAAAGAAACGCATCATTGAATATTTAGCGGTGAAGAAAATGACGGGTAGTTTAAAAGCCCCGATTCTTTGCTTCTATGGGCCACCAGGGGTAGGGAAAACTTCTTTAGCCCGTTCAATCTCTCGCGCCTTAGGACGGAAGTTTTTTAAAGCTTCCTTAGGTGGGATTAGTGATGAAGCAGAAATTCGTGGTCACCGGCGAACATATGTTGGTTCGATGCCAGGCAGAATCCTCAATGGGATGAAAAAATCTGGCGTGATTAATCCAGTTTTCTTACTTGATGAAGTCGATAAATTAGCCTCATCCTATAAAGGCGATCCTGCGAGTGCCTTACTAGAAGTGCTCGATCCAGAACAAAACTTTGCTTTCAATGACAACTACATTGAAGAACCCTATGACTTAAGCAACGTCATGTTCATTGCTACGGCAAACTACTTAGAGGATATCCCTGCGCCTTTACGCGACCGTTTAGAATTAATTGAAGTGAACTCCTACACAGAAGTGGAAAAATTAGAGATCGCGAATCGCCACTTAATTGAAAAACAACTCTTAGCGAATGGGTTAAAACCAGAACAAATTACCTTCACCAAAGAAGCGTTATCCACGATCATTGAGTTCTATACGCGAGAAGCCGGCGTTCGCGAATTAGAAAGAAAGATTGCCAGCGTTTGCCGCAAAGCGGTCGTTGATTTAATTCAAGATCCAAAGTTAACCACCATTAAAGTGACACCCGCAGTTGTTCGCAAGTATTTAGGCGTGGAAATCTTTGATAACTCAAAGAAAGAAAAGACCTCACAAGTTGGTGTTGTCACTGGCTTAGCCTATACCCAATATGGTGGTGATATTCTCCCCATCGAAGTCAATCATTTCCCTGGATCAGGACGCCTCGTCCTCACTGGAAAACTTGGTGATGTGATGAAGGAATCGGCAACGATAGCCCTTGACTATATCCAAGCGAATGCGACCAAATATGG
>JBMTFA010000061.1:0-5178 GCA_049433705.1 Bacilli bacterium | reverse complement strand
GGTTTGGTATCTAAGACATCAAAGATCTTTTCGGCACTGGCAAAACTACTTTGTAAGGTGTTGAGTTGTTCGGAGAGTTGTTGAATGGGTTCAAAGAATTGACCTACATAGACATAAAATGATACAAACAAACCAATCGTTAAGGTACCCTTTAAAATACTATCAACGCCAAAATAAATCGCGAGTAACGTTGCTACCATCGAAAGTAAATATAAGGTTGGCCGGTAAAAGGCAAAGGTGTACATTTCCTTAAGGGAACTTCGTTTTAAGGCTTGGTTCGTTTGTTGGAATTGCTGATTGACTTTAGCTTGTTGTTGGAAGACTTGGACCACTTTCATTCCCGAAAGATGTTCGGATAAAAAGGCGTTTAATTCAGATACTTTATTACGAACTTCACGATAAGCAACGCGAGCAAACTGGCGATAAAAGCGACTCGCCAGTAAGATGAATGGGATGATGATGAAGGTAATCAATGCCATGATAGGGGAAATTATGATCAGGATACCGCCAATGATCACCATGGTGAGTACACTGCGAATCACATTCACAATAGTGTTGGTAAACATATCAGAAATATTGCCTGGATCATTGGTGGCCCTTGTCACGAGTTTCCCTACAGGCAGTTGGTTAATCTGATTGATCGAAAGCGTATTAATGTGGGTATACACTTGTTGCCGAATATCGTGGGTAATTTTTTGCCCAACCTTTTGGAGCATCAGGTTTTGGATGAATGAAATGTATGTGGATAACCCAGAGGTGATGAGCATCACCCCTGTGCCAATACCTAAAATCCATAATTTCTGGTCTAAACTAAGGGCTGGATTTTGCATTTGATCAATCGCTAAACCAGAAGCCAAAGGGAGTAACATCCCTGTTAAGGTCCCTAATATAAGTAAGATAAACGCGATGATAAAGGTGAGTAAATAAGGTTTTAAGTAACCATAAAAACGGATGAGTACTTGGCGATCTTGTCTAGTTTCGTATTGTTCAGCAAAATCACGCATGGGTGCCACCTCCCACTAACGCTTCCAAGGTTTGTAAGCGCACCATCTCTTGATAAAGTGGCGTAGTTTTCATTAAGACTTCATGATTACCAATGGCGACTAATTTACCTTGATCAAGAAGGATAATTTTATCCAAGCGTTTGACCGTAGAAATGCGGTGGGCAACCATGATGGTGGTTTTGCCTTTCCGTACTTTCTTTAAATTGGTGATGATGGCTTCTTCGGTTTTGGTATCCACCGCAGAAACAGAGTCATCCAAAATTAGGATGGCGGGTTCTTTTGCTAACGCGCGTGCAATCGACAAACGTTGTTTTTGGCCACCGGAAATCGTGACCCCTCGTTCCCCTAACATCGTTTGATATCCTTCTTTAAAACCGACAATATTGTCATGTAGATCCGCAAGTTTAGAAGCGCGAATGAGCGTAGCCTCTTCAGGTTGTGTTAAGCCAAATCCAAGATTGTTGGCAATGGTGTCGGAAAATAAAAAGTTATCTTGTGGCACATACCCAATTGCTTGTCTTAAAGCCGCAATGGATAAATCTCGAGAATCAAAGCCATCAAACACTAACATCCCAGGGGCCACATCATAGAGGTGAAGGAGTAATTCAACTAGACTCGATTTGCCACTGCCCGTTCGGCCTAGCACACCAACCATTTCACCAGTCTCAATGGTTAACGATACATCCTTGAGAACGGGTTGTTGACCATCAGGATATTGGAAAGTTAAATGGTTTAAGGTAATTTTTCCTTTTAACGATACACCCTCAATCGGCTTTTCGGGAATTTGCAGTAATGGTTTCGTTGAAAGTAAGGTATCAATTCTTTTGGCAGAAGCTTGTGCTTGTGCATTGATGTTAAGAAAACTTGCAATCGCAAAGACCGGCCATAACAAGGTAAAGAAGTAGGAGATGTATTCGGTGAGTTCACCGCTACTTAAGTTGCCATAGGCTATTAATAAAGAACCATATCCTAAGATGGCAATAATCACTAAAGTAATCATCGTATCAATTAAGACATTGACCAGGGTGTTATATTTGATGTTTTCAATCGATTTATCGTAAACCGATAAGGATTTTTTCCTAAATTGTAATGCTTGGGCGATTTCTCTGACATACGCTTTAATGACCGTCATCCCGGAAAAAGATTCTTGGGTAAAATCAGACATCTGTTCAAAGGCTTCAGTTCTTGCTTTCGCTTTCGCTTCAATTTTCTTTTCGATAAAGAAGACCAAAACCCCCATCAAGGCAATCGGTATAAACGCGAATAAGGTCATCAGGGGTTGTAAAAGAATCATCCGAAATAAAACAAAACTCCCAAGCACTAAGCCATCCACGAGCATTAATAAACCCATCGCATAAGCTTCACGGATGATATTTAAATCATTGGTGAAGTACGCCATGAGGCCGCCAACTTTTTGATTCGCGTAAAAACTTTGATCAAGCGAAGTTAAGTGTTGGAAGAGGGTCTGCCGTAAATCTGCAGCAATTTTATAAGAAGTACCATAGAAGAAATGCCGCCATAGAAACCGGCCAATCGTCATTCCAATGACAATCGTTAAGATTTGTAGAAGCGGGGTTTGAATGTCTTGTAGACTTAAAAAAGTTTGCCCTTCAACCCCATCAATGATGGTTTTAATGATTCTAGGAATTTCAAGTTGAAACCAATCCACACTTGTGAGAATGATTAGCCCAAATAGAAAAGCCCAACCATATTTAAGATAATAATGCCGGAAGTGCTTAAGAAAGATCAAAGTATTTTCCTTCTTAGGTATTATAGTGGATTGAAAACGGATTGATACTTGAAAACACCAAACCACCAATAAGCTAAGACAAACTTCCGACTATTTTGTCTTGAAAGTTGAAAAATCTTGAGGGTAAAGAAATTATAAGGATTTGGCTTGATTATTCTTTTGGTTTCGCGTCGTTGACTGGTGGGACTAATTTAGGAGGTAATTTTTTCACCTTTAATATATAGATAACTAAATAAAACCCAATAAAACCGAGAGCAATCGCATTTGGAATAATCACAGACAAGAACGTGAATAATCCATTCTCCTGCACGGAGAATTGCGAAAGTAAGTTCACAAGCCCCCAAATGAGAAATCCAAATAAAGCGGCGAAGAAGACGAGACCCGCATAGGCAGTTATTTTTTGTTTCATGACCTTATTTTATGGGTTTCTAACTTTTGAATCAAGATATCCCTTATTGATCAAAGCGTACTTCTAAAGTTTTTAATAAGCGAATTATGAGAAAACTAAAAAGTAAATAAAAGATAGCAGTAGTGTGATACTAAAGGAATAGAGCGAAAGATGTGGCATTTCCACGCCATTTAGCATATGCTTATGACGTTTGGAATTAATACCATGAAAGTAAGAAATATAGCGATTATTGCTCACGTTGACCACGGAAAAACCACGATGGTGGATCAACTCTTTCGTTCTGCCAATATGTTTCGTGATAATCAAGTCACGGATGAACGGATGATGGATAATAATGCGATTGAAAAAGAACGCGGGATTACCATTTTAGCAAAGGCGACGGGCTTACAGTACCTTGATTACCACATTAATATCTTAGATACCCCAGGACACGCTGACTTTGGTGGAGAAGTCGAACGCATCATGAACATGGTGGATGGGTGTTTACTGTTAATTGATGCCTTAGAAGGGCCGATGCCTCAAACTCGCTTTGTGCTTAAAAAAGCGTTAGAAGCGAATGTGAAACCAATAGTGGTGATCAACAAAGTCGATCGTCCTAATATTAATTTAACAAAAGTGGTAAATGATGTTTTAGCCTTATTCATTGAACTCAATGCCCCAGAAGCATTTTTAGATTTTAAAGTCGTTTATGCTTCAGGTTTACAAGGAACCTGCAGTTTATCGCCGGAATTATCAAGCCAACAAAAAGGCTTTGGTACTGTGTTTGATTTGATTATTTCTGAAATTTCTTCCCCGCGCGTCAATCCTGAAGGTCCATTACAATTCCAACCAAGTTTAATTGATTACAATGATTTTGTCGGTCGGATTGGGATTGGGATTGTGAAGTCAGGGACGTTAAAAATCCAAGAAGGATATACCTTAGTTCGCCTTGACGGGAGTTTAAAACCAGTCAAAGTGTTAAAAATGTTTACCTTTGTTGGGTTGAATCGCCAAGAACAAACCATTGCCCAAGCAGGTGACATTGTTGGCATCGCTGGCATTCCCGATATCAACGTTGGGGAAACGCTTTGCCAAAACGATGCGATTTTACCCTTACCTAAAATTACGATCAGTGAACCGACCTTACAAATGACGTTTGCCCCGAACTCTTCACCCTTTGTTGGCAAGTCTGGTAAATTTGTCACGTATCGACAAATCCATCAACGCCTAATGAAAGAATCGCAACGGGATGTAGCGTTACGTATCGAGACCATTGAGAATGCCGATGCCTTACTTGTTTCTGGTCGTGGTGAATTACATTTAGGAATCCTCATTGAAAACATGCGTCGGGAAGGTTTTGAGTTAGAAGTCAGTAAACCCAAAGTCATTCTCAAAGAGATCAACGGGACACTTTGTGAACCGTATGAAGAATTAGTGATGGACATTCCTCATGAATATTTAGGCGCGATCATGGATTATCTTTCACCTCGGCAAGGGCAACTTCTCCACATGGACCAAGGGGATGTGACCACGCGGTTAACGTATGATATTCCCACTGCCGGCTTAATTGGGATGAATACAGACTTTATGACCTTAACCAAAGGTTTTGGCATTTTATCCCATGTGTATAAAGACCACCGACCTCGGACAAACTATGCGAGTAAAGGGCATCACCAAGGTGTCTTAATCGCCTCAGAAACTGGGACAGCGACCACCTATTCGATTGAAAATTTAGAAGACCGTGGGGTGATGTTTATCACGCCAGGAACGGATGTTTATGAAGGGATGATCGTTGGCGAAAATAAATATCCCCGTGATTTAGTCATCAATGTTGTCAAAGCCAAAGCGTTAACCAATATGCGGATGGCGAATAAAGAATTAAAAGTGGTGCTCAAAGCCCCACGACAAATGTCGTTAGAAACTTGTCTTGCCTATATGAATGAAGATGAATTAGTGGAAATTACCCCAGCAGCGTTTCGCTTACGGAAAAAGTATTTAAAAGAAAACGAACGCAAACGCGCAAATTATCAAGAAAC
>JBMTFA010000060.1:0-5290 GCA_049433705.1 Bacilli bacterium | reverse complement strand
CCGGTATGCATCATGGTAAGTGTATCAAACTAACGTAGGATATGTCTGAACAAAGCGGGTAATGACCTCAAGTTTTGGATCGAGTTGTTTTAAGTAAGCAGCCATGGTGGGAATAAAAATCGTTTCCACTTCATGGGGTATTTCTAGGTAATTATAATGAGCATTGACGATGCCACGGCGGACATGATGGGCGCTATCTCCAGAGAGGAAAATATCATAGCCTTCCCGTTGGGCAATATCATAGTATTTCGCGCCCCCGCCACCGATCAAGGCAACGGATTTAATCATGGCGTTACCTTCGGCAATCAAGTGCGAATACGGTAAACCTAGTTGCGTTTTAACCATCTTTGCAAATTGCAGGATTGGCATCGGTTTACTTAACCGCCCACCGCGCGCCAGTGGATCACCCTTCAGGGGGGTAATCTCTGTTAAACCAATCGCTTTGGCTAGCGCATCATTCATCCCACCGCGACCCGCATCAAAATTGGTGTGAAGAGAATAAACAGGGATGCGGTTTTTTTCTAACACCTTGACCATCATGCGCCTGGTCTCATCATGTTTAAGCACTTTGTTTTTACTGCCATAGATAAATGGATGATGCGTCAGAATGAGGTCAGGTTTGAGTTTGATGATGTCCGCTAATAAGATTGCTTCCATGTCTAAAACCACTACCACTTTATTTAATTGTTTTGGTAAGGTTCCACACATTAACCCGACATAATCACCATAAACCTTGGCTAATCGTTTAGGAAAATCGCGACCAAAGGCGGCTAGAAGTTTAGCAGTTGCTAACATAGTGTTGAATCCATTCTAAGCGGGTTTGCTTTTCTTTATTATCGCTAAATGTTAATTGTTTCGAAAGGGTTAATGCTTCTTTTTTTAACCAATCACAATACGCTTGATCCTTGGCTTTGATTAAAAGCGGACCATAATACAGTTCCATCGTGGTTAACGTCATCGTCCCCTTTACGGCCCGAAGCAAGGGGTAACCTTGGTCTGCTTCCACTAACCATTGTTCATGGTCGAGCATCCACCCATGTTGCATTAACCACTCGCGCACGACATAACTGTCACGTTGCGGTCCAAGAATTAACGTCGAGACATCCGTTAATTGGTGAATCCCTTTGGTAAGCATCTTATCAATGAGTTGCCCACCCATACCGGAGATGACCACCGTTTTCACTCCTAAAGGTAAATGCGTTAATCCATCGGCTTGATAGATGTTCACGGGTAAATCGAGCAAGGCATTCATTAAGGTTTGGACGCTCGCGTTGGTTAATTCACTCGCGAACATCGGAAAAGGAAACCCTTGCTGATAAAGGGTGCGAATCAGTTGGCCATGGTCTGAACCAATATCAACAACAGGCCCCGTCAAGGGCACTAAACTTGCTAAGGCAAGAATACGGCGCGACGCCATGCTTAAG
This sequence comes from Bacilli bacterium, assembly GCA_049433705.1. Lineage (GTDB taxonomy): Bacteria > Bacillota_I > Bacilli_A > RFN20 > CAG-826 > UBA970. The sequence goes on along the minus strand of JBMTFA010000060.1, from coordinate 3,866 downwards.
AGTCGCGATAATCGCCCAATCGTTTCGCCCGAGTTGGGTGGCGTAATTTGCGAATCGCTTTTGCTTCAATTTGGCGAATCCGTTCGCGGGTGACACCAAATTCATGCCCAACTTCTTCTAAGGTTCGTGGGCGATTATCATCTAATCCATAACGAAGACGTAAGACGCGTTCTTCACGATCGGTGAGGTCTTGCATAATCTTGTATAACTCTTCTTTGAGTAAGACTTGGGTGGTGTGATCAGAAGGAGAAGTCGCTTCTTTATCTTCGATAAAATCACCAAGGTGAGAATCATCTTCTTCCCCAATCGGGGTTTCTAACGATACGGGTTCAAGGGCGATGCGTTGAATTTCGCGAATCCGTTCTGGCGACATTAAACCTTCTAGTTTACGGCTAATTTCTTCGGCGGTTGGCTCGCGTCCTAATTCTTGAACGAGTTGGCGTTGGACCCGGGTCATTTTATTGATGGTTTCCACCATGTGAACCGGAATGCGAATGGTTCTGGCTTGGTCGGCAATCGCCCGGGTGATTGCTTGGCGAATCCACCAGGTTGCATAAGTAGAGAATTTAAACCCTTTGGTATAATCGAATTTTTCTACTGCCTTAATCAGTCCCATGTTGCCTTCTTGAATCAAATCAAGGAACAACATCCCCCGACCCACATAGTGCTTGGCTAAGTTGACCACCAAGCGTAAGTTAGCATTAATCAGTTTGTTTTTTGCTTCCATGTCACCGGCGATGATCGCCTTGGCAATCGCCACTTCTTCATCGGGTTTTAACAGGTCAACTTTTCCGATTTCTTTTAAATACATTTTGACAGAGTCATTGACTTTGACTTCTGAATTCGCGAAGACATCCACTTTGTTGACGTCCACTTCATCTTCCGACACATCCGGTTCATATTCGGTTTCAAACGGTTCATCGGGTTCCACTAATCCTTTTTTGATTTCCTCTTCATCGACTTCTTCATCTTCCACGTCCTCATCTTCGATTTTGATCTCGATTTTTTTAGTTTTAAAGTAGAGCAATAAATTTTCCGAATCTTCGTCGGTTAAATCAAGGTGTTCAATCGCATCAAAAAGTTCATCTTGGATGATGAAACCTTCTGCGACTGCTTTTTTCTCAAAACGCTTTTTGATTTGATCGAGGGTTTCAATGTCATCATCGTCATTTTGGACTTGTTTTTTGGCGAGGCGGGCAATTAGTTTTTGTTCACCAGAATTTAAGGATGCTTTTTTGCCCTTTTTCTTCGGATCAACCACAGGTGGCAAAACGACCGGTGCAGCCTTGGTTTTGATGACCGCCTTAGAAGACTTTTTTTCAGCTTTCTTCGGCGCTGGTTTCGTTGGTGTTGGTTTTGCTTTAGCTTTGATCTTGATGGGAGCAAGCCTCGCTTTGACCTTTGCGGTGATTGGCTTAGAAGGTTTTGCTTTACTCTTCTTGGTTGGGGTCACGGGTTTGGTTTTCTTCACTGCCTTCGCTGGTTTTGCTTTCTTCGTTTTCATCTTGTTGATCTCCTCCTGAGAGATGATGTTGTTTGTGTAGGGCTTTGATAATTCGCGCTTGTTCTAGTTCCGGTTTACCAGCAATGCTTGCCTGTAACTGGTGCGCTTTGACGAGCTTATCTCGCTCTTCTTTTAACGTATTCAGATAATCAAGTAATTGGCGTTTATCGGCAACCGGTAGATTTTTTTCACTCATTAAATCAGCGATGGTATTGAGGATGCGCTGTTGATCTTTACCACCCTGGAGACTGATATGGTTTATTAATGTTTGATGATTGGGCGGATCGCTTTGATAAATCTCAAGTAGGTAGGTTGCGATTTGCCGATACATATCATCATGGAAAAACTTAATGTCTTGTTGATAGAGGGCAATCGCATCTTGGGAATGAAACATATTGTAGAGTAACGCTTTTTCCGCACGTTTCAGACGGGTTAAAACTTTGGCTTCAGGGCGATAAGTGGCAAAGTAATCCGGTTCTTGTTTTTGCAGTTGGATCAACGAGGCTTGTAAATCTTTGACCGCATACTGGGTTAATTGCCCCAAGCGCTTAAGATAATCGATTTGTTCCAAAGCCGGAGCAGCGGCAATTAAAGGGAGCATGCGTTTAATAAACGCAACCCTTTGTTCGGTGGTGGTGAGTGGCATCACTTGTTGAAAATAATGGAAACTATAATCCATTTTTGCGACGAGTTTATCTAGGTACGCTTTCAGTCCTGCTTCGCCTTCTGCTAATAAGATTTCATCGGCATCACGCGTTTCTTTGTCGCTGATGACAAAGCGGAAGGCAATATTGGCTTGACTGAGTGGCGTAATCATTTTCATCATCGCGGTTTGCCCAGCTTGGTCTTGGTCTAAGCAAATCCGAATTTCCACACCCAGGGCTTGTAGCATTTTCACATGTTGTGGGGTCACCGCGGTCCCCATTAACGCAATGGCTTGCGGGATATTCGCACGATGTAAAGCAATCACATCCATAAAACCTTCCATCAAATACACATGCCCCGCGCGCTTACTGGCAAGTTTAACTTGGTGGTAATGATAGAGAATATTTCCTTTAGTAAAGATAGGTGAATCGGTAGAGTTTACATACTTTGCTTGACCATCTGCATCTTGTAAAATCCGTCCAGAGAAACCGACCACTCGTCCATCCCGGTTATGGATTGGGAAGATGACCCGTCCTGCCATCCGATCAACTTGTTGCTGATTACTCGCCGTAATCCCTAAGGCTTCAATAATGGACCGTAAATGCCCACGTTTGATGAGAAATTGGATCGTAGAGGCACCATCTTTGAGCGCATAACCAATTTGAAAGGTGTCAATGGCAGCAGCATCAAGACCCCGTTGGGTTAAATAATCCCGGGCAACTTTTCCTTCTTCACTTGCCAAACCAAAATGGTAGTACCCTAAAAGGTCTTCTAAACATTTAAAGTATGGTTCGAGTTTTTCATCCCGTTGAATGGTTTGGTCATTACTCTTTAAACGGGGATCATCAAAACCAACCCAATCCGCAACTTTTTTAACCGCTTGTGGGAAGGAAATTTTTTCATAGTTTTGCACAAAGGTAATCGCTGAGCCGCCCATCCCACAAACAAAGCATTTAAAGATTTGTTTATCCGGGCTAATACTGAGGGAGGGATTCTTATCGTCATGAAAGGGACAAAGGGCGACAAAATTTCTTCCTTTTTTGGTAATCGGAATATAGCGAGAAACGATATTGGCGATATCCGCTTTTTTTAATAAATCATCCAACAGTTTTCGGTCAAAATTCATCGTGGTGTCCTCCTTTCAAAAATAAATATAACAACTAAATAACTACTATAAAACTACTAATAGAATAGTTTAACGTTGAAATATCGTATTAAATCATCAATGGGCATTCTGAGCTGTTTCATCGAATCCCGGTCACGAATGGTCACACTTTGATCCGTTGCCGTATCGAAGTCAACGGTGACGCAGAAGGGGGTACCAATCATGTCTTGGCGGCGGTAGCGTTTACCGATGCTGCCAGTCTCATCATAGGTGACCATAAAATGCTTGGATAAAATGGTCACCACTTCCTGAGCTTTTTCATTGAGCTGTTTGCTTAAAGGAAGGATGGCAATTTTATAGGGGGCAATGGCAGGGTGTAAGCGTAAGACAATTCGGGTATCTTTTTCTAAGACTTCTTCTTGATAAGCATCACTTAAAACCATTAAGGCAAGACGATCAACACCTAAGGAAGGTTCAATGACATAGGGCACATATTTTTCATTGGTTTCCGGATCAAGGTAACTCAGGTCTTCTTTACTAACTTGCATATGTTGCTTTAAATCATAGTCCGTTCGTGAGGCAATCCCCCAAACTTCACCCCATCCAAAGGGG
>JBMTFA010000059.1:0-5333 GCA_049433705.1 Bacilli bacterium | reverse complement strand
CGCCGATAATTTCGGCAATTTCTTGTGTGATGTTGGCTTGACGTTGTTTATTAAACTCAAGTTGGAGTTGGTCAACCAAATCATCTGCGTTATCCGAAGCTTTTTCCATCGCATTTCGGCGTGAGGACTGTTCGGAGACTTGGCTTTCAATCAAACTCGCGTACATAGTATTTTTTAAATAAAAGGGCATCAGTCTTTCAAAGACCGATAACGGATCAGGCTCAATCAGAGGAGGTTGTAGATTGATTTCACCCTTAAAAGTTTCTAGGGATAAAGGTAAGAGATGAAGGGTTACAGGTTGGAAAATTAAACTATTGATAAATTTGGTATAGACAACCACAACTTTTCCAACTTCTCGTGTTTGGTATTTTTTTAATATTCCTTGAATGAGTAAGGTTAACGGGGCATCTTGTAACGAACCCGCTTGAACAAAGTCAGCTTGGTGGGATAAGCCTGTATTTTTTGCAAAGCGTAATCCTTTTTCACCAATAACGATGGTTTGATCTATTGATTTCACTTGTTGGGTAAAGTGGTTTAATACATTGTAATTATAAGCACCACAAAGACCAAGGTTTGATGTCACAACCACATAAAGCGTGGGTAATTGGGTATCTTGTTTAAAAAAGACCGAACCCTTTAAATCCTCATGATGAAGATTATTTTGGACAATCTCCACGAGTTTTTCCGCATAGAGTTTTGATTCCAGCATGGATTGCTTCCACGTTTTTAATTTCGTGGTGGCAATCATTTGCATGGCCTTGGTCACTTTTTTAGTGGCCTTAATCGACCCAATGCGACGGCGTAAAACAGGTAATCCTCTTGCCATAATCCTTATGCAATCCGTTTATTGAAGAACTGGGTGGTAATTTCTTTTAGCTTCGTTAACGTTGTATCCACGAATTTTTTCTTCACTTTGATTTCTTCAATGATTTGGGGGTGTTTGGATTCAATAAAGTGGTAATAGGTTAACAGTAATGGTTTTAAATCTTGAGCAGGTACATTTTCCACAAAACGGTTTTGCACCACATACAAGAATAGAATTTGTTGATCCACAGGTAATGGTTCATATTGATTTTGCTTCAACACATTCATTAAGACACTACCGTGAACTAAAACTTTCTTCGTTGCCGCATCAATATCGGAACCAAATTGGGCAAAGGATTGTAATTCACGATAGTTCGCTAACTCAATCTTTAAAGAGCGAACGACTTGTTTCATCGCGCCAATTTGCGCCGCCCCACCAACCCGGGACACGGATTGACCAGAATCAATTGCCGGGCGTTGACCACTATTAAATAAATCTGTTTGTAAGAAGATTTGGCCATCCGTGATTGAAATCACGTTGGTAGGAATATAGGCAGAGTTATCACCAGCTTGGGTTTCGATGATGGGTAAAGCGGTTAAAGAACCACCACCATGGGCTTTATCTAGTTTGCACGCTCTTTCTAATAAACGTGAGTGTAAGTAGAAGATGTCACCTGGATACGCTTCGCGACCTGGTGGTCGACGTAAGAGTAAGGATAAGGTTCGATAAGCAACGGCATGTTTACTTAAATCATCGTAAACAATTAAAACATCCTTACCGGATTCTAACCATTCTTCACCAATCGCGGTACCCGCAAATGGTGCTAACCATTGCAGCGTGCCAATTTCAGAAGCAGAAGCGGAGACCACCGTGGTGTAGGCCATCGCTCCGGTATTTTTTAAGCGATCAACAATGTTTGCCACGGTTGAGTTCTTTTGACCAATCGCCACATAAATGCAAAGCACGTTTTCTTGTTTTTGATTGAGAATGGTGTCAATCGCAATCGCGGTTTTTCCCGTTTGACGGTCACCAATAATTAATTCCCGTTGGCCACGACCGATGGGAATCATTGCATCAATCGCCATCATCCCGGTTTGTAATGGGGTATTCACCGGCTCCCGCGTCATCACCCCTGGAGCTATGCGTTCGACGGGACGAAATTTCTTAGTTTGAATCGGTCCCATGTTATCAATGGGTTGCCCTAAGGCATTGACGACACGACCAAGTAACGCATCCCCTACCGGAACTTCAATCGTGCGTTTGGTGCGTTTGACGATGTCACCTTCTTTAATGGATTGAGTTGTGGATAATAAGGCCACGCCAACATGGTCTTCTTCCAGGTTTAAGACAAGCCCATAAATATCGTTTGGAAAAAGCACCAATTCATTCATCATCGCTTTTTCTAAACCATAGACAAGTGCAATCCCATCCCCAATGGAGATGACTTTACCGGTATCGGCCTCATCATAAGGTTGTTTAAAAGATTTGATTTGTTCCTTGATGAGACTAGAAATTTCTTCTGGTTTAATTTTCATAACCTATCCTCTTGTCAATAATGTTTGGCGTAAACTCGATAATCGATTTAAGATACTCGCATCAAAGACTTTACCATTCACATCTAAACGAATCCCACCGAGCATCGATGGATCGACCTCATTGGTTAAGGTGACTGGAATTTGCAGGTAATCACTGATCGCTTGTTGGAGTGACGCCATTTGTTTGTCAGTCAGGGGCGAAACAGAATAGACAATCCCGCTTCTCGTTTTTAAATCTTCCTCTAATAACAACATCGCGGCTTTGATGATATCGGTTAAATAGGTAATCCTTCTTTTTTTGACAATTACTTTTAAGAAATCACCAAGATCATACCAAGTCGATTTTGGAAAAACTTGATCAATTAAGAGAAACTTACTTTCTTGATCATAAAACGCGTTGCCAAGAAAATGAGATAAGGTATGGTCATTTATCAGCATTGCGAATAACGTTTCTAAGCAGGTTAAATAATTCGCCTGAAGTTGATCTTCTCTAGCGATTTTAAGTAACGCTAACGCGTAACGTGATGCAATGCCTTCCATTAATTTCGTAATCCTTTGATAAAGTCTTCGACCACTTTATCGTTATCTTGTTTGGTCAATTCGCGTTGTAAGACTTGTTTGGATGCATCAAGGGCCACATTGACGATTTCCCGTTCAATGTCGGCTAGTGCTTTCGCTTTTGCTTGGATAATTTCTTCTGCTGTCTTTTGCTTTAACCGCGCCGCATCTTGTTGTGCTTCACTTAATAATTGCGTTTTGGTGACTTCAATTTCTTCTAAGGCTTCCTCACGCAAGGATTTTAGTGATTTTTGCACTTTCAGTTTTTCCGCTTCTAAAGCCGCTTTTAATGTGGCAGCATCTTTGGCTTGTTTGGCAGCGTCTGCTAAATGTTTTTCTACATAAGCGGCGCGCTTATCCAAAATCCCTTTGATGGGTTGATAAAGTAATTTATTGAGAATGTAAAAAAGAATCAACGTGGAAATTAATTGAATCACCAATGGCCAAACGCCATTAGGAATTAATTTATCCGTGATGCTTTGTGGATCAATAAATCCGCCAGTAAAACTAAACATGATTAATAGACGAATAAGAGGATGATACTAATAAGCAAACCGTAAATCCCAGTTGTTTCCGCTAAGGCAACCCCAAGGATCATTGTTCCTCTTAAGTTATCCGCAGTTTCTGGATTCCGGCTCATCCCTTCAATTGCCGAAGCAATCAAGGTTCCTTCCCCAATCCCAGGCCCGATCGCAGCTAATCCGACCGCTAAGCCGGCGCCGATACCAATCAGCCCTTTGTTGATGTCGACAGCTTCAGTTAACAACGGCCCAAGAATTGACGTCAGATAAGATAAAAGCATATGTGGTTCTCCTTTTTACTTTATCTTTTCATGCATTCGCATGATTTTCAACTTTAAGGATAGGTGTGGATGGCCCTTCTTGGGCAATCAACAACATCGATAAAGAAATGAAAACAAGGGTTTGGATGAATGCACTAAAGACATCGAAGTATAAGTGCAGCCATGGGGCGACAATCGGCGCGAGGAATGCGGAATTAAGTCCCGCCGGTAAAAAACTAAAGATTAAACTAGAGAGTTGCCCTAAGAAGCCATAAAGTAAGGTCATTAAAATAATGCCAGCAAGAATGTTACCGAAAATCCGGAAACTCATCGAAATAAGAGGTGTCCAGACCGTAAAAATATTAATGGGTAAGAAAACAACAAAGGGCTCAACAAAACGTTTAAAATATTTGATGCCGTTGGTTTTGATCGCAGTAAAGTGAATCAACACAAAGGCTGTCAGGACAATTGTAAACGTATTTAAATAATAACTTAAAGGGGATGGCAATCCCGTCAATCCAAAGAGAAATCCGATAAAGATGTAGAGCATTAAGGAAAGAAAATAAGGTTCTAAATAACGAAACCTTGGTCCCATATTTTGTTTTAATAAATTTTGGACAGTGGTCACTATCACTTCAGCAACTAACATAATCCCTTTCGGTTTGGCAAGGGGATCCACTTTTTTACTCTTGATATAAATAATTAAGGCGAACACAGATAAAATTACCATCACCATGAGTGAGGTATAGGTTTCTGCAGGTAAGGACATGAAAAATGCATCCATAAATTATTTCTTAACCTTATATTGCGCACCAGATAAGTAAATGACTGCGGAAAAAACTAAGTAAGCAGGAAATAATGCAAATAAATTAAAGACTTCCACATCATTAGGTTTATTGAGAACACACATCAACATACCTGCTCCTGATAAAAGCAAACGGAATAATGCATAACCCTGGCCAAAATATGGGGTTTTAATTTGCGCTTCCACGCGTTGTTGCACTCGTTTTGCTTGTAGCATAATCGTGCCATAATTTATCGTAGCAATGGCGGCACCTAATATCCAGCCATAAGCAATCGCATAAGGAAATTGAAAAACAATCGCACCAATGAATAAAACAAGGAAAACGAAAGCATAAATGATACTACTATAGATCAGAACTTGTTTAGGCAAATATGGAGTTTTTTGGCCCATAAATTATCGCTATTATCTTATCACAATCCCGTTAAAAACTTAACAAATATAATTGTTCATTTTCCCTCGTTGAAGGTGGTAAAATAATCAATATATGCAAAACCATTTTAAATTGTTTGCCTTAAGCGGGTCAAAACGTTTAGGGGCGGAGATTGCCAAAGCATTGAAAGTACCCTTAAGTCCAGTAGAAATTACAAAATTTGCAGATGGTGAAGTTTTAGTTAAACCACTAGAAACCGTAAGAAACCATCATGTCTACATCATTCAAAGCACGGCGAAACCCGCCTCTGAAAACCTGATGGAATTGATGGTGTTCGTTGATGCATTAAAACGATCAAGCGCCAAAGAAATTACCGCAGTGATTCCTTATTTTGGTTATGCTAGACAAGATCGGGTAGCAAGAAGTCGCGAACCGATTACGGCTAGACTCGTTGCCGATTTATTGATTGCCGCTGGTGT
>JBMTFA010000058.1:0-5336 GCA_049433705.1 Bacilli bacterium | reverse complement strand
TTAAATATTCTTGGTTTTGGATATTTTTTACTTAATAGTGGGGTTGTTTTAACTTTCGGTGTTGGTTTAATCTATCTTTTACTATCAATCTTCTTTTTTTCCTTTAACATGACTGTTCTCATTGCCATTGTAAATTCAAGAGTGAATGATCGTAAATTGATGAATCGCCTTGATGAAATAGAAAAAAAGTTAGATTTATACAAAAAACCTTCCGATAATAAATAATTATTTATTCAACTTCGTTATACAACCACACGGACAGGCCCTCCGTGTTAAGACTCCTTTATTTTTGATCTAAGTTGGTTAAAATGTAGACATGCAATACACTTTAAACCCACAAATTAACCTTTGGATTGATCAAATCCACGAACACATACTAAAACTTTATCCTCAAGTGGTCATGAAAGAACAACCAGGGTTTCGCTCGATTAATTATGGGTTGTTACCGGGAATGAAAGCAGTCCGATGCTACATCATTTGTTATGACCAAAAAGCAAACCTTGGTTTACCTCATGAGGTAGACCTTATCGACACCTTCCCCTATCTCCGAGGAACAGGAAAAACCCATCGGCATGTTGAAATCAACCAAAAATTGATGGATAACCAAAAAGTACTAATCAAATTATTAACCTTTGCTTTCAAAAATTAATGACGTTTAAAATTGTCTTAAGGATTTTGAACGATAGGCAATCAAAGAAGCAATTCCCATGCCTAACGCAACGATGCCATAGAAAAATGGTAAGGGTAGATTTTCGATTAAGACCCCGGCAAGCGCAGTGGAAAAGGGGATAACCCCAATCGCCATTAAGTTGATAATTGAATTCACGCGACCTAATTTATCTTTTGGCACATAACGTTGAAGGGCAACGCCAACAGGGGTATTCACATAGGTGATCATAATCCCAATCCCAAAACCAACGATGAGCATTAACCCTACAAGTGTGACCATATTAAAGATTCCTTGCTCATAACCGAAGACAATCAGGCCATTGAGGCCAACACCTAAGGTAAATCCTAATAAACCTCTTCTTAAAGGACGATTCACCAACGCTGATGGTGTGCGTCTTGCAAGGATGATCGCCATGACAATACTACCTGTAGAAAAAGCAAAGCCAATTAATGAATACACCCAAGGTTCACTTTGCACCACTTGGTTAAAAAAGTAGGGTTGCGCAACACCAAATAACGGGGCAGCCAACATATTGATGATGAGCACCACAATCACAAAGATTAACATCCCTTGTTTTTGTAATATGAATGCAAAACCCTCACCAAATTCTTTAAACGCAAAGCCTAAAGTTAGCTTGTTTTGATTCTTTTCATGACTGACGGTACGGATAAACATTTCCGAAGTCGCAGAAAATACATAACTTGTTCCTGTGATTAAAAAGATAAAGCCAATCCCAATCGTGGTGTAGAGTACACCAGCTAGCAAACCACCAATGATGGACACCATCGCCCCAAGTGCAGCATTTAAACTATTGGCACGTTGTAGTTCTTCATCTTTCACAAGATAAGGAATGACTGCAGTGACAGCGGGGGAAAACATGGCCCCATTGGCGGAAAAGAAAAAGGCGGTTAAATAGAGCAAAACTAATTGGGGCACGGGCTCAGCAAAATTAATGAGGTGATTGCCTAATTGAAACACCGGTTGAAAGACAATCATAAACCCCGCAAATAAAATGAAGAATCCACGAATATAATCTGTCATGTAAATAATCTTCACCCGATCAAGTCGATCGACAAGTACGCCGGCAAATGGGGTTAGGATGACATAGACAATGCCACCAAAGGCCATGTAGAAACCTGCTTGGGCCGCTGAGCTTGTAATCGTTAACACATACCACCCAATCGCAAAGTTATATAGATGGTGGCCAAGGTCGCTCACAAAGCGACCAAAAAATAACAAGGCAAAGTCACGATTGATAAGAAATGCTTTTTTCACCTTAATCATGATAAGACAATTCTTTAGAATTGCAATCGCGCTTTGGTTGATTCACTTTCAGAAAAAGCGTATAAATATGAAATTTTTATTGATATGATAATGAATATGGGATTCTTTTTGGAGTTACCAAGTATCTACCAAGCCTTATTGGCAACCCTTTTCACCTGGTTTGTCACCGCGCTTGGGGCAAGTCTCGTTTTTTTCTTTAAAACCATGAGCAAGACCGTGTTCAACATGATGCTTGGGTTCGCAAGCGGGGTGATGATTGCGGCAACCTTTTGGTCATTATTAAACCCCGCGATTGCCATGGTGGAGACGAATTTTGATTTATTTCAATTACCCGCTTGGCTCATTGTTGCGATTGGTTTTATGCTTGGCGGTTTGTTTCTGTTTGGTATTGATAAACTCTTACCCCACTTACATTTAGGACAAACCAAACCCGAAGGGGTAAAAAGTTCTCTTAAACGAAGTTTATTGCTTGTACTTTCCATCACCTTACATAACATTCCTGAAGGCTTAGCGGTTGGCGTTGCATTTGGGGCGGTTGCCTCTGGTTTAGGAGGCGCAACGTTACCTGCGGCCATTGCCTTAGCAATCGGGATCGGCTTACAAAACTTTCCAGAAGGGGCTGCCGTCGCTATTCCTCTTAGAAGAGAAGGCATGTCTCGTCGCAAAGCTTTTTTTTATGGGCAAGCTTCAGGTTTGGTTGAACCCATCGCGGGTTTTTTAGGTGCCTTTTTAGTGATTCAAGTCATTGGCATTCTGCCTTATGCCTTGGCATTTGCTGCAGGCGCGATGGTCTATGTCGTAGTCGAAGAACTCATTCCTACTTCTAAGACAATCGACTCTCACCAAACCATTGATTTAGCGACCATCGGTTTCCTATTAGGCTTTGTCCTCATGATGATTCTTGATGTCGCGTTAGGGTAATTTTATGATTTTGATGAATCGTATCTAAGGTTTAAATGATTTTAATTTTGAGAAAAGTTAACTTTTTTTAATTTTCCTTGCACAAGCGAAAGTAACCAAAGGGATTGGACATGGAACCCTTGTTGTTTCATATAGGTTGCATAGGTGATGACTTGAGTTTCATATAGGGGATCATCGATATCGTTGGTTTTGTAATCAAGAATCGTCACTTTGTCATCCTGAATGACCAATAAGTCAATAATGCTCGTTTGGTTCGTACTGGGGTCAAGGTAAGCATATTCTTTTAACACCGTGATCTTGTTATCCATCGCCTCTCTTTGCCATTGTTGAAAGATGGGCATGGCAACGATTTTTGCAATCAAATGGCGATCTTTCTCATTCGGGATAAAACGAACATCCAGTGTCTTAAAATCTAGTAAAAACAAGCATTCGTGTAAATAAGTCCCATAGGCAAGGGCGGCCTCATCCACTTGATCGGGTAATAACTTACTCGCCCGTTTAGGCGTAATGACCGTAAAGGGTTGCGGATGAAATTCAAACTTAACAGAGGCATCCTTGATAACTTTATTTACCGAAGGGAGTGAAGGCAGACTGATTGGGAACTGACCCACTTCGATTTGAATAGGAATATTCACCTGTTGTTGCAAGTAAATCTGCATGAAGTCAGCAAAGCACCGAGCCCGTTCTAAATCCACAATCGTCTTCGGTTGGCTTGATTCCAGGATAAGGATGATTTTCTCTTTTGCCCGAGTCAAGGCAACATACCACAACCTTATCTGCTCAGCGATGATCGCATCTTGTTCTTCTTGTAAGATTAAATCGGCAAAGATGGGGCGAACATAGACGGCTTCAGGATATGGGAGTTGAATTCCATACAATTGTGAAAATTGATAATAACCCTTGGTTTCCACCATGTTAAACCCTTTGGTCAATCCTGGGTAATACACGAACGGAAATTCTAGACCCTTGGATTTATGAATCGTCATGAGTTGCACGGCATCATCAGATTGCTTACTCGCTTGAATCGTTAAATCCACATCAAGAGACTGAGCTTGTTTTAAGAAATTTAGGTAATCTTTAAGCGTGTATCCTAACCCAGATAAATGTTGAACATGTTTGAGCCAGCCCTCAAGTCTGGCCAAATTAGACGGTAAGTCGGGTAGCGTTAATAACGCTTGTTCAAGTTTTAATGCCTGAAATAACTGCTGCATCCAAGTCGCTAAATCTAATTGCTGCGCCAAGGGAATATAGGTTTTTAATAAAGTGAATAAGGCGGTTTCTTTAAAAGATTTTTTACCGTGCATGAATGCATATAAGTCTGGGTCTTTTGTTTGATAAATAAAACTTCTTAACACCGATATATACGCTTGTTCAAACCCTTTGACCATGTCTTCACCATGGTGATGGACCATCAAGACCATGAGGTTTTTTAACACTCTATAAAAATCTGAATCTGATAAATCTCTTTCGGCAAACACTTCTAAGGGAATCCCATATTGATTAAAGGTTTTAATGTAGGCTTCAAAGTTACTTTTCCGATCAATTAAAATCGTAAAATCCTTAAAAGTGGCTTTCCGTTTGGATTGCGTCGCCAAGTCGGCAACTTCAACGCCTTGTTCAATTTTCTTAAGGATATCTTGAGCGATCAGTTCAGGTTCATTGAATGCCGCATCCTTTTCCGTTTTTTCATAACGAACAATCTCAAGGTCATAGATCATCGATGATGTCTTTAGACTTTGATACAATTGCTGGCCAAAGTTTAACGCTTGTTCATGGTTATAAGTGATGCCACCTAATTCCTTTTTCATTAAGTATTTGAAGATATCATTAATGGCCGCTAAGACTTCCTGCCGGGACCGGAAGTTTTCCGCAAGGATGATTTTGGTTTGGTGCTTATCCTTTACGGATTCATAGGGTTGATAGGTTAAAAACTTCCGATTAAAAATCTCACTGTTCGCATTACGAAAACGATAAATGGATTGTTTGACATCCCCCACCATAAATAGATTTCGGTGCCCAATTTTTGCTAATAATGCTTCTTGCAGATCATTCGTATCTTGGTATTCATCCACCATGATGTATTGAAACTGATCTCTCACAGACTTAAGGGTAGCGGAATCATTAAGGATAGTTAATGCCATTTTGCCAATGTCTGCAAATGGAAACTGTTGTTTTTGCTGTTTTTGATGATCCAGCCGACGGTTCAGTTCTAAGAGTAAATCAAGAATGACTTGGACGTGGGTTTGGGTCGCTTCGTAATAACCCATTTGTCGATCAATCGGCACCATGTCCGCATCCATTTTTAACGTTAGTAAATCTTTTTTCAGTCGGTCCCGAAGTTCTTTGTCTTCTTCGGAAATGGAACGGGGTTTTAGTTTAGGAAAACTAAGCTGACTGAGCGCGATCAATAAGTCATCCAATTGGGGGATTGCGAGTAAGCGTGTTGTTTCTTGATAAAATA
>JBMTFA010000057.1:0-5345 GCA_049433705.1 Bacilli bacterium | reverse complement strand
TCAATTTTGATCACGCGGGTGAGCACATTCATCGACGTTACTTTATAGGAAACCCCATCCACCATATAGCGGTCTCCGACACGAGGAAGGGTCGCTTTAATTTCAGTATATGCATCATCTTCATATTTAAGGCAGCAAAGCAGTTTGCCACAATGACCCGTTAATTTAGGAATGTTTAAGGTTAGCATTTGGTTCTTTGCCCGATTGATGGAAATATTATCAAACTCATTTAGGAAAGTGGTGCAGCAAAGCGGCAAGCCACAAATACCAATCGCCCCATAAAGTTTGGCGCGATCACGGGCACCCATTTGTCTTAAATCAATGCGTGTATGAAATTGACTGGCAAGTGAGCGAAGGAGTTCGCGAAAATCGACCCGTTCTTCCGCGGAGAATAAAAAATAAAGTTTAGAGCGATCCAAATTATATTCTGCAGCAAAGACTTCCATGTCCAAATGCATTTTCTTCACTGCATCTTTGGCATAGAGCATCGCTTGTTTGGCGTCTTTTTCATTCCGTTGTTGGGCGGCCAAATCTTTTGCTTCTGCTTTGCGAATGATCGGTGAGAGTTGAAAAGGATGCCGGTATGCACTCATCGGTTTCAGGTCTGTTTTAATTAAACCTAATTCATAACCCTTACCGGTTTCGACAATGACGTAATCATCGAGATGGTATTGTTGATCCATCGTCGAGAAATATTGTAAGCGTGGTAAATGATTGATTTGTATGCCGACAAAATATGGACCGGAAGTAGGTTGACTTTCCATTAGTGTGATACTCCTAGTAATTCAATCATCATCCCATCAAGGAATAGGGATAGATTTGTACTTTTGGTTAAGCGATTTAACCGCGATTGCAATTGCATTAATACTTGATATGGATTGACAATGACGGCACTTAAACCTACTAACATCTTAACATAAGATTTTAAGACTACACCTTGTTTTTTTTCTACTTTTCCTAGTTCAGAAATCAAGACCATCCAACGTTGAATGAAAGTCTTTGCTTGCGCTTCATCTTCAATCAATGGTTGCCATTGCATGCGCCATTCATGCAAGGCGGTTAATGGATCTTTGATCCATAACTTACAAATCTTGGTTAACTGTTGAATCATTTGTTGGGTGATCGGCGATTCGCTTAAGGTTTGGATGTCTTCAACCGTACCACATTCAAAACTTAATAATTCCGCAATCGCGTCATCAATCCCCACTGCTTTGGCAGCATCCGCAAGTTGTTGCGGATCATTAGGTTTTAAATGAATGACTTGGCTACGGGATTGAATCGTCGGTAACACCTCATCCAATTGGGTTGTTGTTAAAAAGGCATAAATCTCCATTTGCGGTTCTTCAAGAAATTTTAATAAGGCATTAATTGCCTCTGGTGTCATTGCCTCTACTTGGTATAAAAGATAAATTTGTTTGTTTGCTTTTTCTAATCCTGTAATGGCAAAACGTGATGCTAAATTAAGCACCTCTTGTTTTTTGATGGAAGTTTCACTGCCATCGATGATCACAAGGTCAGTGTAATCCTGGTGTTGAAAGCGTTGGCAAGTTAAACATGTGCCACACGCAAGGGGGGTTGGGGATTCGCAAAGCAAGGATTGAGCAAGAAACAAACTGATTGCTTTGATGGGTTGTCCTGGATAACCATGGAGTAAATAAGCATGACTCCATTTGTTAGTTGCCAGCGCGTTCGCAAATAAATGATAAAGTGCCGGTTGTTGGGATTTTAAATAAGCCTCGATACTCATAACAATCGATCGTGGATGGCACGATAGGTGTTTTCAATCACGTCTGCTAAGGGTAAGGAAGCATCAATAATCACATAGCGATCTTGAAAACGTTTTGCCAGTTGTAAATAGGTGTTGCGAACTTTTTGGTGAAAAGAAAGTTGTTCGAGATCAAGTCGGTTAATTTCTCGATTAGCGTTGGCGGCAATCCGCTTTAACCCAAGTTCAGGAGAAATATCGAATAATAAGGTTAATTGGGGGTAAGAAGATTCGGTCGCAAATAAATTAATTTGCAACACGGCTTCAATGCCTAAATTTCTTGCCCCGCCTTGATACGCTAAACTGGAATCAATGTAGCGATCGCAAATGACAATTTTTCCAGCTTTTAAAGCGGGCCAAATTTTTTCGACTAAGTTTTGTCGGCGACTGGCAGCGAGCAATAAGGCTTCGGCGCGTGGATCAAGCTGGGTATTTTCTTTTTGCAAAATCACTTGGCGAATTTGTTCGGCAATTGGGGTACCGCCTGGTTCCCGAGTTTCTTCAATGACAAAACCTTCTTTTCTTAACCGGGCGATGACTTCTTTCATCACCGAGGTTTTGCCACTACCTTCAGGGCCTTCAAGCGTGATAAACATTACTTGTCTCCTTTGATGTTGGTTCGCCCACCAATCGCTTTGCTAAGGGTTAACGCATCGGCGTAGTCAACATGCCCACCCATCGGTAAACCATAGCCAAGGCGTGTAATGGTTAATCCTTCTTTTTGTAATTGGTTTGCAAGTAGTTGTGCAGTCGTTTCCCCTTCAAGCGTTGGATTGGTTGCTAAAATCACTTCTTCATAAGAGTGATCTTTTAACCGTTTTTGAATACTTTCGATATGGAGATCGCGGACACTAAATCCTTTACTCGCCGATAGTACGCCACCCAAGACGTGATAACGGAAATTGACTGCCTCTAACTTTTCAAAGGCAAGGACATCTTTAGAATAACTAACGATCACTAATGTATGATGGGGACGGCTTGAGGTGCAAATCTCACAAGGATTGTCTTCGGTGAGCACCCCACAAATTTGGCAAGGTTTCACCCGTTGTTTGACATCGAGTAAACTTTGCTGAAATTGCATGACATCTTCATCGCTAAAATCTAACACCGCTTGGGCCATTCGTTCGGCAGATTTAAATCCGACCCCGGGTAATTTTTCAAAAGAGGCAATCAATGCTTGTAAGCTTCTTAATGGTTTCATTTAAAAGTCCAATTTTTAACCGTCGGTGGGGTTTCTTGTTTACTCGGTAATTTATTTAATTGCGCTAAATCCATAAATAATTTTTTTAACTTGACCGTTTCTTGACGGTTCAATGCATACACTAAACCTTCATATCCCGAGACCGCTTTGATTAATGCCTGTAAGCTCGATTGGTTAGCAACAAGATTGAGTTTGTTGGCAACACTAGCTTGGTCTACTTCTAAGGCCAGAATATGTTTACTCAAGACATAGGGTCTTGCATCTTTTAATAAACTTGCCAAGGTCGCAAACTGGGGTTGAAACATAAAACCTTCTAGATTTTTCCAGGCTTCCATCACATCGTGTTTGGCATCTTTATCACCCGCGACCATGATTTTAATCATGTTGACATCATCAATAAATATCGCTTCTCCGGTTTCGGCAATGGGCGCCAAGGTCACCGGTGCAGTTGCTATGGGCGCGGTTGAGGAAGAGGGGGGTGTTTGTTTGATTACTTCAAAAATGGTGGGTTGCGGTTTTGCTTGGGGCGTAGGTTCCGTTGGTAGTCGTAAAAGTTTTAATTGTAAAAGTCCAGCGATTGCACTGGTGTTTCTCACATCCATTTGTAAAGCGATCAAGGCATCGACTAATGGATTGAGCATCGTGGGTGGAAGTGAACCTAATATCCGATTGGCTTCGGATTCATCTAATAGACTCATTAATGCGGGTTGTTGGGTCTTAATTAAGATCAATAAGTCTTTTAGCATCGCTAATAAGTCAGTTAATAAGCGTTTAAAATCTGCGCCGCGTTGGACAAATTGATCAATCTTACCAATCATGGTGGCGGAATCTTGTTGACCCACTGCAGTCAGCAATGTGATCTTATCTTCTAAGCTCACTAAACCAAAAAGTTGCAATAAATCTTTGCTCGTAAAAGGTCCACCTGTGTAAGCAATCACTTGATCTAAGATGGATAAGGCATCACGAACCCCACCATCGGCAAGGTTAATAATCGTATTGACTGCCTCTTCATCATAAGGAACGTGTTCTTTTTCAAGAATCGTTTTGATTCTATCCGTCAAATCGGTAGTGTTAACTTTGCCAAAATCAAACCGTTGGCAACGGCTGAGAATTGTCGGTAAGATTTTATGCGGTTCAGTGGTTGCCAAAATAAAAATGACATGACTGGGTGGTTCTTCCAAAGTTTTAAGTAAGGCGTTGAAGGCTCCAGAGGTCATCATGTGGACTTCATCGATGATGTAAACTTTGTATTGGCCCTTAATTGGCGCGTATTTAACCTTATCAATTAAATCTCTAACTTCATCAACCCCATTATTACTCGCTGCATCAATTTCGATAATGTCAGGGTGACGATTTTCTTGGAGCGCTAAACAATTTTCACAGGTGCCGCATGGTTCACTCGGTGAGGTTTCACAATTTAAAGCTTTGGCAAAGATTTTTGCTAAGGTAGTTTTACCAGTCCCTCGTGGTCCGGCAAATAAATAGGCGTGAGAAAGTTTCTTATTGAGTAAGGCATTTTGTAAGGTTCTGACAATCGCTTGTTGTCCTGAAACTTCCGCAAATTGTTGCGGTCGATATGTCCGGTAGAGTGCCTTATATGCCATGGTGATTTCTTTTCGTTATTATACCCAATTTCCCCCCTTTAAGAAAGAGCAAAAAAAGAAAAAAACATTTAAGAAATGCGATGTATATGATAAAATTTTTAAGGTTTTAACTATGGAAGATAATTTAAGAAATCGCCTTCAGGTCATGCGGCAACGTTTAACCACGATTGATGACTTGCTCGTGCAAGAATCCGTGTTAAGTGATTCCCGTCAATTTAAACAATTATCAAAAGAACGGTCCACTCTAGATAAAGTGGTCACACTTTTTAATCTTTTTGAAACCAATGAAAAGAATCTTGCCGATGCGATGGTGATGCGAAATGATGCGGATCCTGATATTGCCCAACTCGGTAAAGCTGAAGTCGAACAAATCACTGAAGCTCAAAGTAAATTGATGGAACAAATTAAATTTCATTTGATTCCTAAAGACCCTAATGATGATAAAAACATCGTCGTGGAAATCCGAGGAGCCGCAGGTGGCGATGAGGCATTTATTTTTGCCTCTGATTTATTCCGAATGTATACCAAATATTGTGAAAAAAATGGTTGGAAAATCCAAATGCTTTCCGACGCGGGTGGCCAATCCACCATTACTTTTATGGTTAAAGGTGATGCGGTTTATTCAAAGCTGAAATTTGAATCAGGTGCCCACCGGGTGCAACGCGTGCCTGCCACCGAAGCCTCAGGCCGAATTCATACCTCGACCGCCACAGTGCTCGTCATGCCCGAAGTGGAAGAAGTCGATATCGTGATCAATGCAAATGATTTACAAGTC
>JBMTFA010000056.1:0-5745 GCA_049433705.1 Bacilli bacterium | reverse complement strand
TGTAAGATATTGAATTCATTGACACTGCGAAAGTCATTGATGGGAAGTAATTGTAAATGGGTAATTCCTAGTTGGCGAATATAATCAAAGCCAACGGAAGTCTGACCAAGGGTTAATCCAGATTGAATTGCCCCTAGAAACGAACGAGGATGCTCAAAGCGGACAGCTGGATCACTGCTTAAGTCACGAACATGCGCTTCGTAAATAATCGCATCTTGATAGTCTTGAAAGGGAGGAAGTTTGTCATCATGCATGGTTTGTTGTAAGGATTGAGGGTTAAGAACCACACTATAAACACTGTTTCGACTAAGACCGATGCTATAAGGGTCGATCGTTTCTTGATAGACCCCATGATTGATCACCCCGTACCGATAACGTTGACCTTCGTGGTTACCGACTAAGGTAAGGTGATAAACCCCATTGGGTTTTCTTTGCATTGGATAGACTTGTAATTTCTCACCTTGGGGAGAATAAAACACCAATTGCACATCACTAGCAAGTGGCGCCCATACTTGAAAAATGGTATGCGTCGTGAGGTATTGGTTACCTAAGGTTTCTTTACTCGCATCATGCTGAGCATGAAAATGGGGTTCATGCATTAACGCTTCCACATGGACCGCAAAGGTCGCAACGCCTTCAACGACTAAGTAGTAAGCTTGACCTAAATGAAAAGCGGAAGGATACGCAAAAGTATACACAAACATTCCTTGCTTCTTTTCTTCTTTTAATAAGATAAGGGAAACTAATTCTTGAAAATTAATTTGTAAGCGAATGCTATGCAGTTGTCCTTGGCTCAACGCTTGAGGAAGGGACAGACTTAATTCAGTCGCATTTAATAACCGCGCTTGCCATGTATCCATAAAATGGGCTCGTTATATTATAACCATGGCGATGACATAATCACCATCATGGGAAAGCGAAATCTGATATTGCTTTCCTTGAAAGTGAATATACGGCGCCCCATCTTCTGCATTTAACACTTCAATCGTGGCAAAATCGGGTAATGGAGGTTGGTGCCAGGCTTTGATGAACGCTTCTTTCCCCGCAAACCGACCGGCCAAGTACGTCGCCGCTTGGGGATGGGATGCATACACCGCAAATTCTGAAGGGGATAAAATCTTTTTTGCCAACGCCTCTTGGTTTTGAAACCGGGCAATTTTAGCTAAATCCACACCGATTCGAGGCGAATTATTTGTCATCATCTTCTTCTTTAAAGTTTGGATTGACCAAGACTTTTCTTCCACGATTATTATTCGGATTATCTAAGGAAGCATCAATGATGCCTTCTTGTTGAAGTTGCTTAAAGATTTTTAAAGCGCGAGGATAGCCGGTACTGTAGGTGCGAGAAATCCAAGACATCGAAACGTAGTTTCTCACACTTGCAGCCGCTTTAATTTCTGCATAGAGGGAATCAACAAAGCTTTCATTGATGCCAGTTGGGACACCCGTTGCATCGGCAAACTGTGGGGTTTTATCAATCAGATTTAAAAATTTTTCATCATATTGAGGTAAGGCTTGATTACGAATAAAGGCGCAGACGCGTTGGATTTCCGCATCCGATATATACGGAGCTTGGACGCGAATTTCCCCATAACGAGCAAAAAGGGGATTGACTAAATACATATCGCCATTCCCACCTAGGATTTCTGCACCAGCATGACCTAACATCGTAATCGAATCGACTTGCTTACTGACCCGAAGGGCAACAATGGTTGCTAAATTGTTCTTAATGCTACCCGTTAAGATGTTCGTCGTGGGTCGTTGGGTCGCAATCAGTAAATGGATACCAGCCGCTCGTGATTTTTGGGCGAGACGTTGAACGATATCACTGACTTGAGGATTGACGTTGATCAAATCATTGTATTCATCAATGACCGCAAAGATGAGCGGTAATGGGTCTAGGTCATTTTCTTCGGCATATTGGTTATAGGTTTCTAAAGAAATGGTTTCCGTTTCTAAGAATTTTTCATAACGTGATTCCATTTCATCAATGAGACGTTCTAGGGCAATTTTTGCTTCTTGGAAATCAGAAATTATTGGGCAGAGTAAATGCGGTAAATTTTTATACTTTGAAAGTTCAAATTTCTTCGGATCAATCAATAAGATTTTCGCTTCCGTTGGCGTTGCTGTCATTAAAATCGAGGTTAAAAAGGAATGGACAAAGACAGTTTTACCGCTACCACTTGATCCGGCGACGAGTAAATGAATCATTTCTTTTGGGGTTAACGCGATCACTTCGCCTAAAATATTGCGACCAAAAGGAATCACGAATTTATGGTGAAATAAAGGTTGTTGATGCATATCTTCAAGCAATTCTTTATAACCAACCATGGAAATTCGTTCATTTAATACTTCTAATTGACTTACAGTTTTTCCAGGAACCAATTCTTTTAAAGACATCGGGAATCCACCCAAGGCAACAGCTAAATCACCAAGCACTCTTTTCACTTGACTGATTTGGGCGCCTTCATCCATTTTGACATCAAATGCTGTCACCGCTGGACCAATTTGATAGTCAATGATACTCGCTTCAATCCCAAGGGCAATAAATTTTTGATTTAAAACTTCTTGGCGTTTTTTGGTTGTTTGTTCATTAAACTCAATATCACCTAAAGCAGATCGACTATCGAGCATATCAATGCGTGGAAGTTGATAAGTTTTGGGTTTGGAAAGTTGCGGTTGAGGTTTGGATAATGGGCGATTTAAGGAGACTTGCGCCATTGTGGGAATTGTGTGTTCTGGGACATCTGGTGCTTCATAGGTCGAGGATAAACTTGCGGTTTGATAAGTGGCTTCTTCGTTATCATCTTCTGGAGAAGTTGGTGATGTGACCGGAGATAAACTCGCAGGTTTTGGTGATGATGCCATCTGTGGTTTTTGAAAATTGACGGGCGAAAGGCCTTGGACACTTTGCCGAGGAAAGAGGGCGCGATATTTTTCAAGACTTTGGCCGGATTCGTTTGATTCAGTGTAAATACCTAATTGATTGACGGGAGGTTTTGTATTGGCAATTTTTTGGAAAAAGGCTTTGTCTTTTTGCCGTTGTGCTCGTTGGAGGTTACCATAGGTTATGAATTGCCTCCAAAATAATTCAAAACTTAAGGCGATACCAAGTATTAAGAAACTAACCCACACAATCATTTGAATGCCTTCTAAATTCAAGATGCTAATAAACATCACGAGTCCATAACCAATCAGACCACCCCCGACGGTGGGTGGGATTTCAACAAGGGCAGTGTTTAATGGAGGAAATTGTTCAGTGAAGACGGTGACAACATTACTCAAGGTTAAGGAAGGAATTGGGTCTAGTAAGGAAAGGCCATTCACCGTAGCAATCGCTAATAAACTGATAAAGGCAATGATCATGCCAAGTAACATGATCGACCATTTGAGTCTCAAGAATGGGCGATTAAAGACCAAGGCTAAACCGTAGCCAATAAAAAAAAGGTACCCTAAAAACCGTAATTGACCAATGAGGAAACCAAAGCCAACATTGATTATAATCGCGATAATACCTTGATTAATTAATCCTAATAAGGTGAGTAAAATTAAAAATGAACCTAATCCAAGTTTCAAATATTGATCAGGTAATGGCGGAAAACGTGTCGGATCAAAGGACGATTTGATTTTCATCTTATTTATTATAACAAGGAAAAATGTTTAGGTTGATGAAGTTGTAGGCGCAGCGGGTGCTTCAGGTTCATCAAACACATAAATGAGCGGAAGAATCACAGGATTCTTTCCGTTGATGCGTTTTAAAACTTTACTGACTTTATCAATCACTTGTAACTTAAAGTCATCCAAGGCTAAATAAAATTTATGCCGTAAATATTCCTCTAGTTCGGTGGTAAAGACTTGGGTTACTTCTTTGATAATATTCTCTGATTCTTTGACAAACACAAAGCCACGCATTTGAATATCTGGTCCGGCAATAATTTGTTTTTTCTTTTTCGAAATGGTCGCTCCTAAAATCACAATGCCATCTTCAGCGAGGCGTTGGCGTTGGACAATCACATCCTTTTTCACATCGCCGACACCAAGCCCATCAATCAAAACATCTCCGGTGGAGACTTTATCGAGTTCATGAGTCAATAAGAGTGGTTTACCTTCATTAAATTCTAAAACTTGACCATTATCCATTAAGAAGGTATTCATGTGATTCAAGCCAGTCCCTGCAGAAATCGCTAGTTTAGCATTCGCAACAAGGTGAACATATTCACCTTTCATCGGTAAATAATATTTCGGTTTTAATAAACTAATAAAGGTTTTAATGTCTTCTTCTTGCGCGTGCATGCTGCGAATTTGTTTACGGGTGATGTTCGTCACTTTTGCACCCGTTTGATAAATGCCATCCACCGCATCGGTGGCTAAGACTTCAAAGGCAGGCGCCGATGGGCAGGCGACAATAAAACTATCTTGTTCGGAGAGAACGAAAGTTTTATCCTCATTGGCGTTATTGGCAAGTTCATCCATCTTTTTATAAACTTTTTCACCTTGCCCCATCATGATGATCACTTCATCACGAATGGCGGTTCGTAAATGATTTTCCCGCGCGACGATGCGTTCTTTCGGTAACCATAAACTACCAAGGTCCATAAAGGTCTTAATATAGTTTTCGGTTTCCGCATCATAAAAAATAATCTTCTTATTTTGTTCAATGGCAAACTTAATGACTTCTTCAAGGTTGTAAACCGATTGGTTATACATCGCAATAAAGATTCGCCCTTGTGCCATTTGGAAGGGTAGGACTAAATGATCCCGTAAGCGATGATGCGGTGAGCAGTACCCAGGGCGGTCAGCGGACACACTTTCCGTCAGCAGTAATAACGTTTCTCTTTCGGCAATTTTTGCCAACGCATTTAAATCATGTTTATAGTTTTTGGAGGTGTTGTATTCAACAATAAAATCTCCGGAATAAACGATATTACCGTACGAACTATCAATTGAGAAACCACAAGAATCCATCACGCTATGAACGGTTTGGAAAAAGTGGAAATGATGCCCGGCAATCGTCACGTGGCTGGTTGGTAAAATCAATTGTTGGTTAAACTCAACTTTCAAATGATTTTCTTGACTGAATTGATTCAATAGTGCCAAAGTCGCTTTGGTGCCATAAACAGGAGCAGGGGCTTGGGTATAAAGATAAGGTAAGGCTCCGAATTGGTCATCATGACCATGGGTAATAATGTACGCTCGTAAGCGATGGCGATTTTTCACTAAGTATTCAAAATTAGGAATGATCGCGTCAATTCCTGGATTACTCCGATCGGGATATTTTAAGCCAGCTTCAACGACAAAAAGGTCTTGATCAAGTTCGATGCCAAGCATGCATTTGCCGTGTTCGTCTAATCCACCTAAGGCAAAAACGCGGATTTTAAAAGACATAAACGTCCTGATGAGTTATGAAAATCATAAATACGAGATAATTATACAAAGCAATGATAAGAAAGCAAAGATTATTTTGCGAATTCTTTATGCGATAAGGCAACACGGCCTTTTTCATCAATTTCCGTGACACGAACTTTGATGCGTTGCCCAAGTTTGACGACATCTTTTGGATGTTCAACGCGGGTATTGGCTAATTTAGAGACGTGGACCATGCCATCCGTGTCACCAAATAAATTGACAAACACTCCATAGGCTTCAATGCGAACGACTTCGCCTTCAAAGACTTCGCCGACTTTGGCTTCACGGGTTAATGCTTCAATCCTCGCTGCAGCGTGATTGATTGGTTCACGATCTTGA
>JBMTFA010000055.1:0-5751 GCA_049433705.1 Bacilli bacterium | reverse complement strand
GCCGATGCCTTAAATGAAGAAGGATTGATTAACGCTGCAGTGATTGAAAGCAAAACGATACCCGAAGGGTTAACCGCGGTGATCAATTTTATTCCCGATATGTCGATGGCAGAAAATGTCGACGCGATGCAAAACGCGATGAAAAATGTCACCTCAGGCGCGGTGACCTTCGCGATTAAAGACACCAAGATCAATGGGATGGAAGTGAAAAAAGATCACTTCATGGGGATCATGGGCAAAAAGATTGTCAACACCTCGAAAGATTTATTTGACGCCACCAAAGGGCTATTAGAAAAAATGGTCAATGAAGCGGCAAGCTTAGTCACCATCTTCTACGGTGAAGGTAGTTCCGATGCGGTGGTGGAAAAATTACGCGATTATACGTATGAAGCGTACCGTGGGGTTGATTTTGAATTTAAGCAAGGGCAACAACCTGTCTACGCGTTTATCATCGGTGTTGAATAAAGATTCATCTTAAAACCACAAATGAAAACGAGGTCCTCGACCTCGTTTTTTTATCGTGCAATAATGTAGCGTTGATGGAGAAAAAACATCGTCAACCCAATCAATAAATGCAGCACATAAATACTGATGCCATAGCCTGGTTGACCAAACCAATCCACCAGTAAGGTTAGTGGCGTATTGGGAAGCGGATTGGCTAGGAAAAAGAAATTGGTGTTGGGATCAAGCGTGTTATAGATCACCGAGATGACCGCAAAGAAGGTAATGATGAGGGTGGAAGCAAGAATATCTTTCCAGGTATACGTTTCGTTTTGATCAAAAAAGAAAAGCGCGCCAATGACCGCCATTGTTAAATGCATGATGGAGGAAATCCACGTGTTGAGATGCCACAAGGGAAACATGCCAAGACCAGTTGACGGCAATAATAAAAAGAATGATCCTGCTAAAAAAGACCCTAGTCCAATAAATCCTTTCATCCATTTGCCATAACGTTTAGAAAATGCATAGAAAGGAAAGATCATTACAAAAATACCACAGGTATATAGCGGTAAGACGTCTTTTGCGTACCAGGCATCACTGGCGAGCATATTCCATCCCATCCGGATGATTTCTAAGCCGATTAAACCGATGGCGAGATATTGATACCATCGTTGTCGGTCTTTGTTAGGTAAGGCTTTAAGTTCACGGTACATGCGCCAACCGATGAGCGCTAAAAACAACGTAAACAATAAATGAATTGGGGTTAACATGCCCCCAGGTGTAAGTGAAGAAAATTCAGGGTGAGAAGGATGCCAAAAAAAACTAAAGAGCCGCATCATGGTGAACAGAGGTTTTATTCACACTATGCGGGGTTTTATACCACTTTAAATTAAACATAGTGAATGGCGCAACAATGAATAATGGTAAAAACGATAACGTGTAAAAAGGAAATGTCATCATCGCTTTGATTTTATGAATAGGGGAAGCCTTAACTTCTTTCCATGATGCAATGATGGTGAGTGTACCAATCACAAAACTAACGGTTAGGTAGTTTAAAAACCACATGAAGGTGGGAGCAAACGTTAGTAACGTCATCGCAGGATTATCTTGAATGAATCCGATTTGTTGAATGACTAAATTGATCAAAGACAAAATGACAATCACAGAAGGAAAAGGAGTAATCCAAAGTAGTAAATCGATTTTAGAGAAACGGAATTTTTTCATTAACGACTTCAATAATTTACCCGCATGTAAGAAGAAAATTTGGATACTACCTTTGATCCATCGTAAGCGTTGTTTAAAGGATACATCAGAAGTGATGGGTTGTTCGTCATAGAATTTTGCTTCGCGAACAAAGATGACTTTTCTTTCTTTCATCAATTGTAAAATCGTGAATTCTACATCTTCAATTAAGCTAAAGGCTTCCCAAGGTTCACTCGTTACAATCAGATTAGAAAGCATAAAGCCAGTGCCATTGATGTGGGTTGATAAACCGAGGCGGTTTCGGGCATGATGCAAGAAATGTGCTTCTCTAAGGAAGATAATGGATGAACCCATGCTGGTTGCATTGCTCGCAAAATTTTTACTGCCGCGATAGCCAATCAGAATCGTGTCATCGTTTTGATATGCATCATTCATCTTCGCGGTGAAATCTTGGGCGACCACATTATCCGCATCAAAGAAAAATACCGCATCACTTTGCGTTCCTGGATAAGCGTTACGATGTTGGATTAAGCGTTTGAGGGCAATCCCTTTGCCTTTTTCATTTGGTAAATCATTAACAAACGTAATGGCGCCGTGGGCTTTGGCAACCGCAGCGGTGTCATCTTTGCAGTTATCCGCGAGGACAAAGATACGCAATAAATGTTGGGGATAATTTTGTTGTTTGATTGAATCAATTAAATCACCAATCACTAAGGCTTCATCTTTGGCCACAATTAAAAAATCGTAACGACGTTGATTGGATTGGGCGGCAAACGTTTGTGGTTTGACAAGAATCCCTACGATAAAGTAGACCACATGTAAGGCAAAGAAAGTGATGAGTAATGCTTGGGTAATAATACTTAAAAGGTCCATATGTAATTAATTGTTATGACTTTTACTATTTTAAAACAAAACCCGATAAATTCATAAGGTTATTTATCGGGTTCATTGATTCAAACTAACTTTACCTTAAATAACGTTCATTTGGTTCGTCTTTACTGTATTTATGAATTAAATAATCAAGGAACCAATCAATTTCTGATTCAATCTTACTAGCAGGTAATGTCTTGCTTACAACGGTACTTAAGCGTTTGACGAGGCGAAGTAAGGCTCGACTTTTTCCACTGTTAATCGTGGTGAGTAAATCTGAGAGAAAGTGTTGATGATGCGTTTCATCAAAGGCTTGAATGGAACGAATTAAGGATGCTTTGACACGAGGTGCAGGTTGTAAAGTTTCCTGGAGATATAGAAGTGTGGGTGGTAACGTGACAACCTTGCCATCGCCGATTTGATCAAATAATTGAAGAACCTGTAATGCCGACTTAGGGATAAGTGCGGATTGTTTTTGATCATACAAAGAAAGATAGCGATAAAGCGTTGGTCGAGTAATTTTTAGTGCTTTCGCCAACCGTGCTAATTTAATTTTTTGTTGTTGAAGTTTTACACTTAAACTCTTTTTCATACCACGACTATAACATAATACTTTACACTTTGTAAATAACCCTTTACACATTTTTATTTATAGTGTAAAATCATGGTGTAAGAAAAAGGAGAAACTTTATGCGTAAGTTCTTGATTCTATTCTTGGTGGGTTTGATTGGGGCGATTAACTTTGAGTTAACCTTAGCCTCTCATGAATTCCCTAACTTGATTCCAATTCCGATTTATCTTATTGGAGCGGGAATTAGTTTATTTTTATTTTTAGCTTTATGGATTGATTTCCGTTTAGCGAATAAATTTAAACCAATTGAATTTTTATTAATTGCGATGATGGTGTATCCCATTCTTGCTGAAGTATGGAGTCAAGATCAGATTCTCCTTTCTCAACTCAATGCTTCTTTAAGTGAATCGACGACTATCTTTACACTTTCGACAATGAAGATTCTTCAAGGGATGTTTTATGGCATGTCCGTTGGGATGATTCTTTATACGCTTTATTTATTTACAGCAAATTTAAAATCCACAAAGTATTTATATCGTTGGGTACTTGGCGCGGTGATTGCGGTTGTCTTAGTTGAAGTTGCCTATAGTCTATTGGTGGAATGGCAAGAATATGTATTTGTGTTTGAAAACTTTACCGAAGGTGCTCGGTTAAGTATTACCTCGTTTACCACAAACCCTAATATTTATTCTTTTAATCTTACGATGGGTGTATATGCTGTGGGATCGTTATACATGTCCGAAAAAGAAAATCGGTGGTTATATATTGTGATGGCTATCTTGTTTAGTGTGATGATTGTCTTTACAGTTTCCAAGACGGCAATGTTAGCAGTGCTCATTTATTTCCTTGTGTATGCAGGTATGTGGCTATATCAACAATTAAACAAACGCCCCACGCTTATGAAGGTTGTGATGTCAGGTTTCTTTATTGCGTTAGTGGTTGGCTATCAAGGTATCTTTATGCTTGATCATCCGTTAGCAGAACGCGTGCAAGATTTATTGACGAACTCTGCCGCTGGGTCGTTCGCTTCGCGCGTCGATATTTGGATGGAAGGGATGACCTTATTTTCCAATCAAAATACGTTCTTTGGTTATGGCTTAGGCTTATCGAATACGTATTTAGGCGTCGCCACTGCGGTTCGCACGAATGTGGATGCGGGTCAAATCATGTACCGAATTGTCAATGACCGATTCCATAATGGTTTCTTAGAAATCTTAGTGTCTTATGGTTTAATTGGGACTTTACTTTTAACGATTGGTCATTGGGAATACATCAAAGCTTTGATTGGCTTAACGAAAAAATATGCAATTGCGATTCCGATGTGGGCATTAATTTTAAGCTTCATCGTCCAAATGATGTTTGAAGATCGGATTTTATTCCGGCCGGATTTATCGGGTGTCTTCTTTTTAGTCCTGTTGATTTTACCCTTAGTGAAACCAAGCGATTATAATAGAGGTCATGAAGCTCACCAGTAGTGCTCGCCTCGCCCAAGCGCTTGCCGACATTGGCATCCATACCTTTGAAGATGTCTTGTTGCATTTTCCTTATCGCTATGAAGATTTAAATTTAACCCAAGAAGGCATTTACCACGATCAACAACGGTTGGTGCTCAATGGCACAATCACCACCCACCCCCAAGTCTTTCGCCGTGGTCCGTTGCTCACCGTGAAGTTCACCTTAAAAGATCAGCATCACCACTTGATGCATGTGATTGCTTTTAATCGTCCTTACTTGGCGCGCATGATTGTCCCAGGAGACCGATTAACCGTGATTGGGAAGTATGATGCCACCCGACAATTGCTTAATCTTCATCAAGCTTTCAAGGGAGATTTGACTGGTGAATCCAAACTTAAACCGATGTATCGCTTGCCCCATACGATTGAAAGTTACCTCTTTCAACGCTTAGTCAAAAAAGGCTTGGCGATGATCGACACCCTTTCGTTCAAGCAATCGTTACCATCGAGTTTAATTGAAGAAGAACACCTCTTAGAAAAAAAACTCGCCCTCAAACAAATTCATTATCCAGACAGTTTAGCGTCTGCGAATGAAGCATTAAGAATTTTTAAATTTGAAGAAGCGTATACGTTTAGTCAAACGATGCTGGCGATTCGATCGGAGAATGATGCGACGATCAAACAAACGATGAAACCGGTTGGATCTGGGGTGATGGTCGATCGCATTGAATCGTTACCCTATGCTTTAACCAAGGACCAACTCCAAGCGATTGAAGATATTCTCGCCGACATGAACGGGAAGAAACGGATGTATCGCTTACTCCAAGGAGATGTCGGCAGTGGTAAGACGGTGGTTGCCGCGATGGCGCTTTACGCGAATGCATTACGAAAACGCCAAGGCGCCTTGATGGCCCCTACTGATTCGTTAGCGAAACAACACTTTCAAACCTTACAATCGTTATTAAAAGAAGATGGCTTACAGATTTCCCTCTTGGTGGGTAGTATGCCGAGTGCCGAAAAAAAGGCAATCAAAGAAGCGTTACTCAATGGCACCATCGATATCGTTGTCGGGACGCATGCGTTATTTTCTGGGGATACCGAATTCTTTTCCCTTGGACTTGCTGTGATTGATGAACAACATCGCTTTGGGGTCAACCAACGAGATTTATTAAAGAATAAAGGCAGCGATGCGGATCTCCTCATGATGTCGGC
>JBMTFA010000054.1:0-6338 GCA_049433705.1 Bacilli bacterium | reverse complement strand
GATTTTGAAGCAAAATCAACCCAATCCAAAACCGCTTTAGCGATTGCAAACATCACCATCCATCAACGGGAACATCTTGCGCGCATCATTGCCCAAGGTGGAATAGCATTTATCTTAATTTCCTTTCCAACGAAGCAGGAAATCTTTGCCTTAAAAGCGGCTGATTTTTTACAATTTATCGCCAAAGAAAAACGCCAATCCTTACCTTATGTATGGATTGCGAAGGTGGGGGAAAAAGTCACCATCGGTCTTCACCCGCGCATCGATTATTTACCGGCAATCGATGCGTTATTCTTTTAATTGTTTGTTCGGTTCACGACACAACGCAACTAACCCACAAGCATCGCACTTAGGTTTTCTTGCCTGGCATAAATCCCGACCAAAATGAATGAGTTGATGATGGGCGGCAATATATTGATCTTCCCGTAAGGCTTTTCTTAATTTCTTTTCTGTTTGGGTGACATCATCTTGGCGGTTGGTAAAACCTAGACGCCAGGCCAACCGATGCACATGGGTATCGACCGCAATTTCTGGAATGCCAAATAACTCTGCACGAACGACATTTGCCGTTTTTACACCAACCCCGGGAAGCATCGTTAATGCTTGTTTATCCGAAGGGACTTTTCCATGATGTTTTTGGATTAAGATGGTTGCTAAACCCTGAATATGTTTTGCTTTATGACGATATAAACCAATGGATTGTATGGTTTTTTCAATCGCCTTTAATGGGGCTTTGGCAAGGGCTACCAACGTTGGAAAGGTTTGAAAAAGTTTTGGGGTGACAAGATTAACCGCCGCATCGGTGGTCTGAGCAGACAAGACCACGGCAATCAATAATTCATAATCCTTGCGATAAAGTAGTTCACAACCGGCATTCGGATACCGGGTTTGCAAATAATCTAAGATTTTATTTTTTTGGTTTGCCAACATGGGTTAAGGTCTCATTAATCGCGCCAAGAGAATCCTCAACCGATTGATGGGGTTTTTGATGCAGTGCAGTTTGTCCTTCTTGGGCAAAATTATCCTTATTGGTTTGTTTTTGTAAAAACTTATCCATGTGGCGAATCGATTTTTTTTGCTTTTGAATGGCGTCTTGTAAGCTAGCCGTAATTAACGATTCGCTATAACCAAAATTTAACCAATCTTGAATGCGGGAAACTTCAAGAGGAGATAAGGTTCGACCAAAGCCACGTTCAATCGTTTGAAATAAATTGGCTTGCTCCGTTAAATTGACCTCTTGGGTTTGACGAATCACATCTTGTTGAAAGCGTTTATATAATAATTGTTTTAAGGGTTCTAAAGAGGTGACGGTCTTGCCATCTTTGGTTTGGTATTCAATGAATTGCCGTTGCAATAGATCGACCAGGACTTGATCAATTTCTTCTAAGGATAAACTCATTTTCAAACTTAATAATTCCGCCGTAATCAGGTGGTTTTCTTGTTTGATTAATTGATCCATAATCAAAATCACCATTACATGCTTTTCTTGGAAACCAAGGGCTTTGTAGTGATCAAGGAGCAGATGCCGTAAATCAAGCGCCTCAAACATTTGTTTCATCTTGGTTGTTATTATACCAACTCAGCGTTGACCTGGGTCAATACCATACGAAGCAAGCAGCAAGGCAGCTTCATCAGGGCGATCCTGCATCATTTTTTTCATTTCTTGATTCACTTTGGCAGGATTTAAATAATCTAATAACGATAGACTATCCACCAATGCTTTCGCTAATGTGGGTTCAAGGGTAAAACCTAAGCGATGTTGAAAACGAAGAACGCGAAGGATGCGTAAAGGGTCTTCTTGAAGCCGGGCATAAGGTTCACCGATCATCCTTAATACCTTCGCTTTTAAGTCTTCTTGCCCTTTGACATAATCTAGCACTTGTAAAGTAGAGGTGATGTATAAGGCATTGATGGTTAAGTCCCGGCGAGGAAAATCCAAACGTGGATCCTTGATAAAGGTAATTGCATCCGGGTGACGCTTATCTTGATAAACGGCTTCTTGTCTTAACGTGGTGATATCAATATGTTGTTGCCCTTGTTGAAGTTGAACCGTCCCATAATGGGCAAAACGAAAATTAGCATTTGGGATAAACAACTTCATCTCGCTTGGCTTGGCATCCGTGGTTAAATCAAGATCAGCTAAAGGTAATCCTAACAAGTAGTCGCGGGAGGAACCACCGACTAACCAAAGGTTAAATCCATGTTGTGAGAAGAGATTGGCTAAGGTATAAAACGAAGTTAAGCTCATGGTTCAATCATAACAAATTAGGACCTGGAACCATAAAAAAAAGGATAGATGCTTTTGGCATCTATCCCTCAAGGTTTGCTAAGAAAGGTTTAGCGAACTTTTTCTTTTAAGGTCTTGCTGGCTTTGAAACCGACAACTTTGGTTGCAGGAATCTTGATTTTTTCAGTGGTTCCTGGTTTGACACCAATACGGGCCTTGCGGCTACGGACGGTGAACGCACCAAATCCAGCTAATTTAACTGGTTGGCCTTTGCTTAAGGCTTTGGTTAAAGCACCTAAGACAACTTCGAGGACTCTTTCAGCATCTTTCTTGCTGTGTCCGGTTTCCTTGGCGACGACTTCTACTAGATCTACTTTGTTCATATTTTCCTCCTAGATCTTTCTGCGTATAAAGTAGCATAGGAACGAAAAAAAAGCAACAAAATATCAAATGATGACTTTTTAAAAAACCTTGCATTTCTGCAAGGTTTGTTTTTTTATTCCACTTTTAATGGACGATTCATTAAACTTTTTACAAGTTCAGATGGCCGTTTTTTCTCGTATAGAACGGCATAAACCGCTTCAATGATAGGTAATTTTAAGTGATGTTTTTTTCCTAATTCATGAGCGATTTTAGCAAAGGTGACACCTTCAACCGTTTGTTTATTATTGGCCAAAAATTGCTCTGCACTGTCATCGCGACCAATTTTAATCCCTGCTTGATAATTGCGGGAATGTTGAGAGTAGCAAGTAACAATCAAATCACCAAGACCGGTTAAACCTGTGTGCGTTTTTAGTTTGCCGCCTAAGACTTTCCCTAAGCGCATTAATTCTGTTAAACCTCGAGTGACTAAGGCAGCGCGAGCATTATCTCCAAGTTTAAGACCTGTGACAACACCACTTGCAATCGCAATCACATTTTTTAATGCGGAGCCAACTTCCGAACCAATTTCATCGCGTTGGACATACACCCGAAAATATTCATTGGAAAATAGTTGTGATACTTGTTCGGCAAAACCTACTTTTTTACATACCGCAGAAACTAATGTTAGTTGCCGTTCAATGACTTCTTCAGCATGCGAAGGGCCAATCAAACTCACCACCGCGGCTAAATATTTTTTTGGAACTAAGGCACGAATCGTTAACGATAATCGTTCATTGTTACTAGGATCAAAACCTTTTGCCGTATTAATGAAGGTCACTTTTTGTTTGATATATGGGACGATTTGACTCACCATGATGCGCACACTTTGCGAAGGAACACTCAACAAAATGATCGATTGACCTTCTAATGCGCGACCTAAATCACAGGTTGCTTTAATCGATGTAGGTAAAAGCGTCGCTTGTTCAAAATAGCGACGATTGGTATGATGGCGATTAATTTCATCACAAACCTTTTCATCTTTGGCATACAACGTCACTGCATGGCCGTTATCAGCCAATACTTGAGCTAAAGCGGTTCCCCAAGAACCAGCGCCAATGATCGTAAGATTAGTTTTCATTTTCTTTCTCTATTGATTATTTTAATCGGGGTTCCGGTAAAGTCAAAACTTTCCCGAATCCGGTTTTCTATGAAGCGTTCATAAGAAAAATGCATATAGGTAGGTTTGTTGCAAAATAACACAAAGGTAGGGGGATTTTGACTAACTTGTTCCCCATAATAAATTCGTAAGCGGCCACCATTAAATTCTGGCGTTTGATTGATTAACTGGGCATCCACGAGTAGTTCATTAAGGCGTGCTGTTGGGACGCGACGTTGGGTTGCTTCATAGACTTGTTTCACCGTATGCATGACGTCATCTAACCTCGTTTTCCTTAATGCCGAAGTATAGAGGATTGGGACAAATTCTAAAAATGGCATTAATAAACGAAGTTTCTTTGTGTATTGGTGCATATCGCGATCACCTTTTTTTGCTAAATCCCATTTATTAACGACTAACACCATACCTTTAAAAGCTTGAAAGGCATAGCCTGCAACATGTTTATCTTGTTCAATCAATCCTTCATCGGCATTGATGACCACGACCACGACTTGGGCGCGATCAATCGCCTTTAAGGAACGAATCGCCGCATATTTATCGATGGATTCAAAGATTGCGCCTCGTTTTTTTAAACCGGCAGTATCGATCATCACATAATCGTTGCCTTCAAATTGAAAGGTGGTATCAATCGCATCACGTGTGGTGCCTTCGATGGGAGAAACAATGACGCGATCTTGCTGAAGGATGGCATTGACCAAACTCGACTTGCCTACATTAGGCCGACCGACCACCGCAAATTGAATTTGTCCTTCATAACTCGGAAGCACTTTATCTTTGGGTAAGCGTTTAACCACCGCATCTAATAAATCACCAACCCCAATGCCATGCAGGGTGGAAATCGTAATCGGATTGCCAATACCTAATCGGTAATAATCATTGACATCATTTTGCAATTGACCATCATCAATTTTGTTCACACCTAAAATAATCGGTTTACCAGATTTAAATAATATGGAGGTGACCAATTGATCATCCGCGGTGATACCCTTGCGCCCATCGACGAGATAAATAATGACATCGGCTTCCTGCATGGCAATTAATGCTTGGGTACGGATTTGTTCTTGTAATGGGCGTTTGGTGACTTCGATACCTCCGGTATCAATGAGGCGAAAAGGTACCGTTAACCATTCTGCATCGGCATAAATACGGTCACGGGTTAACCCTGGTGTGTCATCGGTAATCGCGTGGCGTTTTCCAATGATTCGATTAAATAATGTGGATTTACCAACGTTGGGAGCCCCAACGATGGCGACAACACCTTTAACCATGGATTGGGCCTACTTTTTTTTCAACAATTTCAAGGATTCGTTCGACAACTTCTTGTACGGTCATAAAAGAAGTATCAATCAGAATTGAATCGGGGGCAGGTTTTAGCGGAGCAAAATCACGATGGGAATCAATATAATCACGATGCCGTAAATCTTCTTCCACACTTTCTAGGGTGCAGGCAATTCCCTTGGCTAAATTTTCTTCGTAGCGTCTTACTGCCCGAGTTTCTACCGAAGCAATTTGGTAAATTTTAATATTTGCATCCGGCAATACATACGTGCCAATATCACGGCCATCCATCACCACTGATTGATGCCCGGCCATTTGTCTTTGTAAATCAACCAATGCTAGTCTAATCGCCTTGTAAGAGGCAATATAAGATACTTGAGACGAGACTTTTGGTTCACGAATTTCTTTGGAAACATCTTGTTGATTTAAAAAAACTTCACCCGTTGTGGATAAAGTAATCTTCACTTGGGGAATTAATGCTTCCGAGGCGGTTTGATTTTGTGGATCAATGCCTTGACGGATCACGTACAACGTAAAAGCACGATACATCGCTCCTGTATCGATATAAGTAATGTTTAATTTTTTCGCGACAAGTTTTGCAACGGTTGACTTACCCGCTGCTGCCGGTCCATCTATCGCAAGAATTAAATTGGTTTTCATCTTCCAAAGTATACCAAAGCACTTACGACAATGAGTAAAATGATGACCGTACCACCTAGTAACCACATCATTAAGCCAATCGCCTTGGGTAAAGGACTGCTTTCATCTTGATTCGCCATCCGTAAACCGGCTTCTTGAAATTGACTTAGCTTCATCCGTAAAATCGCTTGTCTGTAAGCCCGAAATTTTTGGATGCGTGTCATTGGTGTTTTTTTCCAAAAAAGAAAGGGATTTTTCATTTTAGTTTATCTTTATTTCTGTTCTTCATTATAATATGAATATGGATCCAAAAAAACCGATTGTCATAAAAGACTTATGTATCGCTTGTGGTTTATGCAATGCGATGGTGCCCACCGTCTTTGATTGGGATGATGACGGCAAAATGAAAGCGATTGTTCCTACCGTCCCCCAAGGCCAAGAAGCCGATGTGGACGAAGCAAAAAATAGTTGTCCTACTGCCGCGATCGAAGTGAAATAATCACCGCATCTTTTTAATCAATAAGTGCGTTCGTTTATAAAGTAATAAAGTAATCCCGATGATTACGATATTTTTGAATAAATTAAATGGAAGATACATCCAAAGCACCAAGGACCAATAAGGGTTTTCCACTTGGGGTAACGCCGTTTGAATAT
>JBMTFA010000053.1:0-6387 GCA_049433705.1 Bacilli bacterium | reverse complement strand
CGACCCGCACCAACCCCAACAAACATTTCCACAAAATCTGAACCAGAAATAGAGAAGAAGGGAACACCCGCTTCACCTGCGACCGCTTTTGCTAGTAAAGTCTTTCCTGTTCCAGGCGGCCCAACGAGTAAGACACCACGCGGTAACTTCGCCCCTAGCTTGGTAAATTTACCTGGATTCTTTAAGTATTCAACCAATTCAACTAATTCCGCTTTTTCTTCTTCGGCACCGGCAACGTCTGTAAATTTAATTTTTGAATTATCTTCGCGACGGGCTCTTGAACGATTAAATTCTAACGCTTTATTGTTGGTGTTATTCACACTCGCGTTCATTCTAGAAAAAATGAATAAGAAGACAAGCGCGGAACCACCGACCACAAAGATAGTCGGTCCCCACGCATCAAACCAATTGGTTTCAAAGGCATTGTTGGTGTTCCAAATTTGCGCATAGAAATAACCCTTCGATTCGTCGTTTTCATCAATTAAACGGAAACTTAAGGCTTCATAAACGGCATCTTTAATGAAATCGTTACTAGTTTCAAAGGTGGCTGTGAAATAAATCGTGCTGCCTTCTTCACTTAAATAACGACCATTGATGACGGTGACGGTTTCTCTTTCGGTGGTGCTCACTTCTTGAACATTGGCGGTTTGTAAAAAATTACCTAAATTTGTTGCGGGAATACTCACAGTCCCAACAGGATTAGAAAAAAAGACTAACCAGACAAAGGCCAAGACAGCAGCGCCCATCATCAAGTAAGGAAATAAATAACTGAGTAAGGTTGTCGGTTTTCGATTCATAGGATCTCCTTATTTTGTGAGGATATAGAGAAAATTATACACGATATATCCTCGCAAGATGATTATATTCTATTCTAAAATCTCCAACCAATTAT
Source organism: Bacilli bacterium (assembly GCA_049433705.1). Lineage (GTDB taxonomy): Bacteria > Bacillota_I > Bacilli_A > RFN20 > CAG-826 > UBA970. The sequence continues at coordinate 5,495 of JBMTFA010000053.1, read as the reverse complement.
TCGCTTGAAATGTGGGATTTTTTTGATACCGCGGGAGGTAAATGATTTGCTGTTTGCTATCTGTAATAACTGGCCAAATCGATCTTAAAAACAAGGGCATTTTCCAATCAATCGCTAAACGCCGAAACGTTTTTTGATAATCCTTAATTTTGATTCGATCATTAGGGTAAGCTGAACGAAGGACAAAAGCAGTTGGGATATCTTTGAGACGATTGGGGTATATCTTCAACAAATGCAGGTCAACGGATTCGCTAGGAGAATCAAAACGGTAGGGTTTTAACCAATCAGCTTGCACTAAGTACATGTGTGTATAGGCTTTCACCACTCGCCACTCAGGTTGGTCACTCAACTTGAATGTGTGATTCGGTTTCTTGGATTGCAGGATTTGGTAAACCTTTTTCAAAAACGATTGCGTGATGGGTTGATGAATGTGTCGCTTCTGCATGGCCCCATGCCAATATAAGAATTGCGAGGTTTCATCCCAAGTTAAATAGGTTTGAATGCTAAGACTTTTTTGGCGGGTGAAGGGTTCAAGGATTGCCGCTTGTTTTTCCAGTTTTTGATTGAGTTTTTGGAAGTGTTGAAGTTGCTTTGTCCTACTTTGAGAAGAGTCTTTGGCTAAAGCCATACGAACACGGTTTCTTGCATAGATGGGCTTTAAATTGCTCGCATCGATTGCATAAGGAATGTTCGCTTCCTGGCAGTAAGATAATAAGGTGGTTTTGGCGATTGTAAGCAACGGGCGAATCACCGTCATTTCTCCCCAAGTAGAAATGGGACGAATGCCGTAATAAATATAATGCTTCCCACGTTGTTCTTGCAGCATCGCCGTTTCTAAATCATCATCTTGATGATGGGCGATAATTACACCAGCGAGGCTGTGTAGTTTAACCAATTGTTGAAAGAACTCATAACGAATGCTGCGGGCAACCTCTTGACGATTACCTGAAGGAAAGGTTTTTACATCCAATACATCAAGGGGTACATCATGCTGAAAACAATATTGTTCTAAACCACTTTGTTCAAGGTCGCTTTCAGGACGAAGATGATAATTTACATGGGCGACTCGCACTTGGTAACCTTGTGCATGTAACCAATGTAAGAGTGCCATCGAGTCCGGACCAAAAGAAACCGCGACTAAGTAAGTTTGGTTCTTATCGAGAAGGTTTTGGTTTGGGTTGAGGGATGGTTTCATAATTTTCAATGGGTTGAAGAACCCGAATTTTGATTGTTTGATCTTTGAAATAGATGTCGATGATGTCGTTGGGTTTGACAACGTAACTTGGTTTAATTAAGGTGTCGTTGACACGAACCCTGTTTTTATCAATGGTTTCTTTGGCAAGAGCGCGTCGCTTTAAGATGCCGATTTGTTTTAAATATAAATCTAAACGCATACCTTAGTTTAATCCTTTTTTACTAAACCATCGTAAGTATCGACAATCGCCCGAATCAATGACATCAAAATAGTAAACCAATCACCGGTTTTATTTAAGCGAATTCTTAAGATCCGATTGGCGTAATTCACCTTCAGGGCGTGCATGTGCTCTTGGATGTGTTGGAAAAGTATGGTGCCAGAACGATTAAGATTCGTAAAGGCTTCACTACACATCACATCCACATAGGCTTTGGTTTCTTGCCAAGAACCGACCGCAGGGTGTTGTGTTAGTAAATCAAAGTGGCGTTTTTTCAAGAGATTTTGCACCTCTTCGGGTAAACGACCGTACAAGTCTCGAATATAACCTTCTATGGTTTGGAGGTCGGCAAATGATTTCGCGGATTCAATGCTTTGATAAAGTTCGACTTTATCCTCAGGTTTAGCATAGGTTTCTGGTATGTAGGCATCAATCATTAATGCCGGGGGTGGGGTCATCGCGGGTGTAGGAATCCCGGTTTTCTTTTCTTCAATCGCTTCGTTGAGTAATTGTAAGTACATATCTAAACCCACGGTATCAATGAAACCGGCTTGTTCGGGACCAAGGATATCACCCGCGCCGCGAATCATTAAATCGCGTTGGGCAATTTTATAACCACTGCCTAATTCAGTAAATTCTTGAATGGCTTTTAGGCGCTTTGCTGCTTGCTCATTTAAACGATCTGCTTCTTCATAAAGGAGATAAGCGTACGCAATCCGATTACCGCGTCCAACACGGCCTTTGATTTGATAGAGTTGTGATAAGCCAAAATTGGCCGCTTGTTCAACAATGATGAGATTGGCATTCGCAACATCAATACCGTTTTCGATGATTGACGTACACACCAAGACGTTAATCGCACCATTATAAAAGTCCACCATGATATCTTCGATTTCATCTTTGTCCATTTGCCCATGGACAATCCCGACCCGACTTCCTTTAATTTTTTGTTGTAATTGGGTGGCAACCATATAGATATCATCCACGCGATTGTGTAAATAATAAACTTGACCTTCGCGAGCAAGTTCGCGTTCAATGAGTTCTTTAATGATCAATGGATCGTGACGCATCACATAGGTTTGAATGGGGACACGGTTTAAGGGTGAGGTGTTGATTTGTGATAATTGGCGAATGCCCAGTAACGAGATTTGCAAGGTTCTTGGAATCGGAGTGGCACTAAGCGTAAGGACATCGACATTGGCCTTTAGTTCTTTAATTTTTTCTTTTTGTTCCACACCAAAGCGTTGCTCTTCGTCGACAATGAGTAAACCTAAATCTTTAAAGTTAATTTCTTTACTTAATAAACGATGGGTGCCGATAATCAATTGAATTTTTCCGGCTTTGACATCGCGGAGATACTCTTTTTGTTTCGCTTCAGGAATTAATCGAGAGAAAATTGCAATTGCAATCCCAAAGGTTGCAAAACGATCAATCGCTCGTTCGTAATGTTGTCTTGCTAACAAGGTGGTGGGACATAAGATTGCCACTTGTTTATGCGCATTCATCGCCTTAAAGGCAGCGCGAAACGCCACTTCCGTTTTGCCAAAACCGACATCCCCACACAATAAACGATCCATTGGAAATGGTTTCTCCATATCAGCTTTGATCTCTTTAAGAGATCGTTCTTGATCCGGGGTAAGGTCATAAGGAAATTGTTTTTCAAATTGGGTTTGGATTTCATCGTCTTTAGGAAACGCAAACCCAGCAGTTACTGCGCGGTTCTTATAGAGATTGACCAAGCGTTCGGCAAGATCGTCAACGCGTTCTTTAATTTTCTTTTTGGTGTTTTCCCATTCCTTGGATTGGAGGCGATGGAGTTTAGGAACCGCTCCCTCTTTACCAGAAAATTTCCGGACAAGTTTAAATTGAGAAAGGGGGACATAAAGCACATCGGTGCCGGCATATTGGATGTGAAGATAATCTTTATGTAGACCATCAATTTCAATCGTCTTGATCCCAATATATTGGCCAATTCCTGAATATTCATGAACCACATAATCCCCGACGGTTAAATCTTCATGAGAGCTAAGAATGGTTGCCTCTTTATAACGAGAAAAATATTTGGAGATTTTTTGCCGATAGCCGAATAGCTCCTTACTGGTGATACAGGCAAAGTGTTGTTCGGGAAATTCAAAACCTTCATCGAGATTGAACAAAGTGATGGCAATCCCTTGATTGGGGATTTGCAATCCTTCAATCACTTGAAAAGGTTCTTTGAGTTCTTGAAGTTGAGTTTGTAGGTGCTCAAGTTGAAGCTTGGTGCTAACGGCAAATAAGATTTTCGGATAAAGACTTTGCGCTTGCTTAATCGTGGATGCAAGTTGACTGGATAGTCCAGAACCGAGCACAATTGGGCGGATTTTTAAATGCACCCCTTCGGTCGATACGAATTCTTGGTTATAAAGGGTGTGGACCGAACTAAGCACGCGATCAAGTGGGCGATACATTTGTAGATGCGACAATTGTCGACCTTCAATTGATAGTTCTTGAAAGTAATTCCAACCTTCTTCAAGCAATAATTTCCCAGTGGAGGTCACTTGCTCTTCGTTCGCGATTAACGTGATGGCATTGGGTTGATAATCCAAAATTGAATAGTGAGTTTGTTGAATAAAACCCAAATATCGATAATGGTGACGATTGGTTTGATGTTGTTGAATGGCTTGCAAATCGCTCATGGTAATCGTTTCAAGTTGGGAGAATTTACTCTCACCAATGAGTGGTAAGTCTTGCGATAGTTGGGTTAGAATTTTCGTTTCTAACCCCGCGCGTTCATCGGGAGTAAATAAAATATCACTCGCCGGTAGGATTTCCACTTGGTGAATGGTTTCAAAAGAAGTTTGCGTCGCAATATCAAAATAGCGAATGCTTTCAATTTCATCCCCAAAGAATTCCACCCGAACCGGATGAGGTTGGTTAACCGAAGCGATATCAAGAATATCCCCACGAATAGCAAATTGTAGCGAAGCATCTACTTTATTCACACGTTGATATCCTGCCGCTATGAGTAATTTTTTTAGATGGGCAAGATGGTGTGTTTCTCCAAGTTTTAGGGTTAATTTAAGACTGGCAACATATTGAGGGTTCGGTAAATACTGCATGATGCCTGCAGTATGGCTGACCATCACCAATGGTTTTTTAGTGAGTAGTTGACTCATGACAAACAATCTTTGAGCGAGCATTTCTTTATTGTTGGCAATCGTATTTGCTCTCAAGAGTTCATCAACAGGATAAAAAAGACAATGCTGTTCTCCAATTAAGCTTGAGAGTAAGTCGTAAACTTTTTGAGCGTTATAAAGGTTGGAGGTCACAATGTGAATACTTTGTGGTTTTTGTTGATAAGCAGCGGCAACGACAAAGGCAATCCCGGTTGTGTCGTCCAAATGAAAACGACCCTTTTTCAACAAAAGGGGGGTGGTGACTTGGGTTTCTTGAATGGCAGTGAGTAAGGTTTTCAGTCGCTACCACCTCGATTAAAACGATTCATCGCTTGGGAGAAATCGCTAGCTAAGTATACCTCAATTGCTTTGACTGCTTCCGCAATTGCACTATGGATGAGGGTTTGGTCGGAAGCAGAAGGAATACCTAAAACATAGTCTTTGCCTTTTTGTTCAACTGGGACAGCGCCAATGCCAACACGAATACGTTTAATGTCTTGTGTTTGTAAGGTATCAATCACATGTTGCATCCCATTGTGTGAACCACTTGATCCACCCATGCGTAAGCGAATCCGACCTGGTTCAAGGGCAAGATCATCATAAATAATGACCACATCTTGCGGCGGTATTTTATAAAACTGCATACACGCTTGGACGGCTTGGCCACTTAAATTCATGAAGGTTGTGGGTTTTAAAAGCACCGCGGAAGCGGATGAAGACACTGCGACTTCGCCGTGAAATTGATGTTTAAAGGTGGATAATCGCCAATGATTGGCGAGCGCATCCACGACCATAAATCCCATATTGTGACGGGTTTGCCGGTATTCGTCTCCAGGATTACCTAATCCAACAATGAGTTTCACCAGATCATCGCTCCTAACTTCATTATCTTATCACGAGTGCTATACTTGAAACACATGTGGATTCA
>JBMTFA010000052.1:0-6439 GCA_049433705.1 Bacilli bacterium | reverse complement strand
GTCGCGAACCGATTACGGCTAGACTCGTTGCCGATTTATTGATTGCCGCTGGTGTCAACCGCGTCATGACAGTTGATATTCACACGATGCAAATCCAAGGTTTCTTCTCGATTCCCTTCGATAATATTTCTCCTTACCATTTATTTGCCAAAGAAATTAAGTCGATTTTAACTAAGGAAAACCTCGGTGAGGAAGATTTGGTCATCGTTTCTCCTGATCACGGATCGGTGACTCGCGCAAGAAACTTTGCTGAACTATTTCGTCAAGCCACCATTGGGATCATTGATAAACGTCGCCCAAAACCAAATATGGCGGAAAGTGTGAATTTAATTGGTGATGTCAATGGCAAAATTGCTGTGATTGTCGATGATATTGTCGATACTGGTAACACGTTAATTGGGGCCACAGAATTATTAAAAAAATTCGGTGCAAAGATGATCTTAGTGTGTGCATCCCATGGGATATTTTCTCAAGATGCATTAAAACGAATTGAGCAGTCTTCGATTGACCGTTTCTTTATTACCGATACGATTGATCATCCTAATCTGGGTACTGTTAATGTGATTTCCGTTGCACCATTATTAGCCCGAGTAATAGAAAACATGCATGAAGGTAAAGCGTTAAGTCCTATTTTTGATGAATTCTCACGGTAATCTCAATGATCACTGCCAGAATTGTCCAAGCCTCGATGCGTTTATTAGCAAAGGTGATTCGGATTCCTGAACCCCAGTTATATGCTGGCCATAAGTTGTTTTATAAAGTCATCGATATTCTCCGTTATCACCAAGTCAAAAGAATTTTACTTGTCAGTGATGCAAATTTAATTCAACTCAAATTAGTCGATCCATTGTTTGCTCTTTTCAAACAAAATCAAATTAGTTACGTTATTTATCAAGATACGCAAGTCAATCCGACCATCACCAATTTAGAAGAGGCAAAAACGACGTATCTAAAACACCATTGTGATGCCATCCTTGGTTTAGGAGGAGGCTCCGCAATGGATTGTGCCAAAGGGGCAGGCGCCCTGATTGCCTCAGGAAAAAGAGTATCCCAATTAAAAGGGTTATTAAAAGTTCGAAAGAAACCGCCTCTCAATATTATGATGCCAACGACTGCTGGCACTGGTTCAGAAGCAACGGTTGCCGTGGTGGTCAGCAATCCTAAAACCAAAGAAAAATATGCAATCAATGATCCTGTCCTCGTCCCTCACTATGCGATTTTAGATGCAGCGTTAACCTTAGGACTGCCAACACAATTAACGGCGACCACAGGGATGGATGCCATGACCCATGCAATTGAAGCCACCTTAGGAAGAAGCAATACAACATTTACGACTGCGCATGCAAAAGCAGCATTAGTTGGGATTCATCAACATTTAATCCAAGCATTTCATCACCCCGATGATTTAGCGGCAAGAGAAGGAATGCTTCGCGCATCGTATGATGCCGGATTAGCGTTTACGCGTGCTTATGTTGGATATGTTCACGGGATTGCCCACACGTTAGGTGGGTTTTATCAAGTCCCGCATGGATTCGCCAATGCCATCCTTTTACCATATGTATTAGAGGCCTATGGTAAAACCATCCATCCTCAATTAGCAATGATGAGTGATTGGTTATCGCTAACGAGTGAAGATGCACCATTGATTGTCAAAGCAAAAGCGTTTAAAGAATGGATTCACCTTCACCTAAAAACCTTTAACATACCTGCAACTTTATCAGGAGTAATTCAACAAGAAGATATTCCATTGATGATTCAACGCGTCAATAAAGAAGTGATCCCTTTTTATCCAGTGCCAACGTATTTATCTAAGAACCAGCTGACAAAGATTTATCAAATCATTGGAGGATTTGCATCATGAATCTCTACGACTTTTCCGCCAACACGATTAAAGGAAAAACCCTTTCGCTTTCAACCTTTAAAGGTAAAGTCTTATTGATTGTGAATACGGCAACTCATTGTGGTTACACCAAACAATACAATGCGATGCAAACCATCTATAAAACTTATCAACCTAAGGGTTTAGAAATTCTTGATTTTCCTTCCCACTCCTTTTTACAAACGCCAGAAGACAATGAAGGGATTGCGTTATTTTGTGAACGCCAATTTAAAACCACCTTTACGACCTTTGAAAAAATTGAGGTGAATGGTCCGCAAGCCCATCCTCTGTATCAATTTTTAAGATTGGCAAATCCAGAAAAAGTCGATCAAAAAATTGAATGGAATTTTACGAAGTTTCTCATCAATCGGCAAGGAGAAGTGGTCGGACGATACAATGCAAAGACGACACCCGAAATGCTGATTCCAACCATCGAAGCCTTACTGAAATAATGGAGAAAAAAACCAAACAAACGCTGATTGATCGTCATCTGATTTGTTTTGGTGATGTCCCCGCTTTTTATCTACAAACACCAGGTCGAATCGAATGGTTTGGTGGGTATAGCACTTTACACGGGGGGCATCGTTTAACGAGTGCGATTAATCGCTATTTATACGCAAGTGTGAGTACACATCCACAACGAACCATTCGCATTATTTCCAGTCAATTTCCAGCAATCACTTTAACCTTTGATGAGGTGAGCATTCAACCAGAGGATCACCCTTCACTCAAAATGATTAAAACCTTGTTGTCGCTTTCTCATCATCAAGGTTTTTCATTTGAAAAAGGAATCAATATTTTTCTCCATTCTGAACTACCCTATGTTTACCATTTGGGTGGGTCAACCGCATTTGTTGCGACCATTCTTGGCGTCTTGATGGCCCAACAAAAACGTTCCCATATTTTGAGCAAAGCGGAACAATCACGTTGGATACAAATCGCAGAACAATCGGCCCAACGTGATAGTTTATACCACGATGATAGTTTATCCATGTTATTTGGTGGCACGAACTTATTACCGCTTGCCAATCAAGATATAAGTCAGTATCAAAACACGATGCAATCACTAAAAGGATATCGCCTTTATTTATTAAATATTAAACACCAAGGCACCCCACCATGGTTATGGATGAAACACATTGTCGATCAAATGAATACCATTGCCCATCATTATCAACAAGAGCAATTATTAACGATTGATCAACTTCAATTTCAATTTGATTTAGCTGATTTAACTCGCATGTATGGAGAAAAAACCACGAACAAAGTTCAATACTTTTTCCAAGAAATGCAACGATCTAAACAAGCTTTTTTACACCTTGAAAAAAATGACGTCCATTCGTTTGTGCAAGTGATTAAACAAGCGGCGATGGCAGATATGACTTTACTTGAACATCACCTTCCGCCGCAACAAGAATCCAAACGAATCGCTTCCACTTTATCTTGGTTACAACAACATTTACCTCAATGCACATATCGATTACAAGGTTTAGGTTTTCAAGGTCCCATCATTTTATTATTTCCTAAAGAAGATAAAACCGTCTTTCCCATCTTAAAGAAACAATTTTATCTTGAGAACATCCTTGATTTAAAGATTGTTAAACACGGAAGTCGTCTCCAAACTTTCTGAAACCACTTACAATATTGGGTCATCATTTTCACAATTTGATGTTTTTCTTGTGAAAATAAGAATGTAAGCGTTGTCAAATTAATGAAAATTTAGAAAGCGTTTACATTTGATGAATGAATCTTGTGCTTTGTTTTTCTTTGCTTTATATTAAGGTCGTCTTCAGGGAAAAGACCCAAAGACACGAGGAAAAGAGGAGGCCAAAGCCATGAGAAACACCACAACCTTAGAACGCTTAACCCAAAAACCCTTAAACGCAAAATACTATCCACTCGATCAAGAAGTCATCTTGATTGAACAACCAAAGAAGGAAAATTTCTTCTTTGAATTATCACGGTTTATCGTCAGCGTATTAAGCAGCACCACCCGTCGCTAAATCATTTTTCCTGGTTAACCTTACCAGTATTTTCCACTTCTTTATAAAATTGTTATAATTAAGAAGATGAAAAAACCTGTGATTCCCCAACAGGCATGGCGGTCCAACCGGAGATTTCGGTTATGGATTTTCATTAGCAGCACTATATTGCTTTTAGTTTTGCATTATTGGTCTCGCTAATCTTTTATTCTTAACTTGATTAGCACTCAATCTTGACAACTGCTAATTATTCTTTTATATTGGTCTTAGCACTCAAAGAGTTAAAGTGCTAAGGAGGTTCGTTTATGGAAATGCCAATCGATTATAGTAAAGATGAAAAAGTCCTGGAGAAATTCGGCAGAAACATCAATGACCAAGTGACCAAAGGAAAAATTGATCCTATCATTGGTCGCGATGAAGAAATTAGAAAAATTGTTCAGATTTTAGCCCGTAAAAATAAGAACAATGTCATCTTATTAGGTGAACCAGGTGTCGGTAAAACCGCGATCATTGAGGGTTTAGCCCAACGGATCATGAGACAAGATGTACCGAATACGTTAAAGGATAAAATCATTTATGAGTTAGACATGGGTGCATTGATTGCCGGGGCAAAATTCCGCGGTGAGTTTGAAGAACGGTTAAAAGCAGTCTTAAATAAAATCAAAACTTCCGAAGGGAAAATCATTTTATTTATTGATGAAATTCATAGCATCGTCGGCACTGGTCGTGTTGATGGCGCGATGGATGCTTCCAACATGTTAAAACCGCTATTAGCGCGTGGTGAAATTGATTGTATTGGGGCAACTACTTTAAATGAATATCGCCAATATATAGAAAAAGATCGCGCCTTAGAAAGACGCTTTCAACCTTTAATGGTGTTAGAACCAACCGTGGAAGATACCATCTCTATCTTGCGCGGGATTAAATCACGTTATGAATCCCATCATGGGGTAAAAATTACTGATGATGCCCTTGTCGCGGCAGCCACCTTATCCCAACGGTATTTAACCTCAAGGTTTTTACCTGATAAAGCGATTGATTTAATCGATGAAGCATCCGCTTTAACCCGGGTGCAAATTGAATCGATGCCAACAGAACTTGATGAAGTCGACCGAAAAATTCGCCAACTGGAAATCGAAAAACTTGCTTTAAGTAAAGAAGAAGATCCAACCTCTAAAGCTCGATATAAGAAAATCATTGATGAATTAGAGTTATTGAAAAAAGATTACAGTTCAAAGAAGACCAAATGGCAAGAAGAAAAATCACTCTTACTTGATATCAAAACCTTAAAGGACACCATTCATCAAACCAAACTTAAACTTGATCAAGCCTTCACCAGTGGTGATTATCAAAAAGCGAGTGAACTCCAATATGGCAAGTTACCTGAATTAGAAAAGAAACTCACAACTTTAGAAAACAAAACCCGAAAGGGAAGAATTCTTTCCGAAATTGTCACCGAAGAAGAAGTCGCAAAGATCGTCGCAAAAATGACCAAGATTCCTGTTTCTCGCATTGTCCAAGGGGAAAAAGAAAAAGTCTTGGGTTTAAAAGAGCGGATGCTTCAACGCGTCATTGGTCAAGATGACGCGGTGACGATGGTGACCGACGCGATCATTCGCCAACGAGCTGGCATTCAAGATGCAAAGCGACCCATTGGTACGTTTATGTTTTTAGGTCCGACAGGCGTAGGCAAAACCGAAGTTGCAAAAAGTTTAGCGGAAGGGCTATTTGACAACGAACAACAAATCATTCGCATTGATATGTCCGAGTATATGGAAAAGTTTTCTGTCACCCGTTTAATTGGCTCCCCACCTGGTTATATTGGGTATGAAGAAGGTGGCCAATTAACCGAGAAAGTAAGACGTGCTCCTTATAGTATTGTCCTCTTTGATGAAATTGAAAAAGCCAATCCAGAAGTATTTAATTTACTTTTACAAGTGTTGGATGAAGGGCGCTTAACGGACTCACAAGGGCGTTTGATTGATTTCCGCAATACGGTCATTATCATGACGTCTAATCTCGGATCAGAATTATTGCTCGATGGAAAAAAAGATGATGTAGAAAACATTTTACATCGCACTTTTAAACCTGAATTCTTAAATCGAATTGATGAAATTGTTTACTTTAATCCGCTTGATAAAGAAGTCCAGGCGATGATTGTTTCAAAAATGCTGATGCACATGGAACAACACTTGGAAAAACAAGGTATTTTGGTTAGTTTTACAGAAGCAGTTGAAACCTATATTCTCGACCAAGCGTTTAGTAAAGAATACGGAGCAAGACCACTTCGTCGATTCATCCAAAAGGAAATTGAAACCTTTATTGCCAAAAGTTTAATCCAAGGAAAAATTGCCCCAAAGGTACCCATTACCCTTGATGTGAAAAATCACCTCTTTGAAATCAAAACCTCCGATTAATCTAAACGATTCGTAAACTTAAGGAAAGACACGCGCCATTTGATTGACAAGCGCGTGTTTTTTTTCTATCATTGAAAAGCGTGTGCCCCCTTAGTTAAATGGCATAACGAGTCCATGGTAAGGACTTATTGTCAGTTCGATTCTGGCAGGGGGCACCAGAA
>JBMTFA010000051.1:0-6592 GCA_049433705.1 Bacilli bacterium | reverse complement strand
ACGAGTCCATGGTAAGGACTTATTGTCAGTTCGATTCTGGCAGGGGGCACCAGAAGTTTTCCCGAAAGGGATTTTTTTATTTTCAAGATGCATGGACCTCGCTATAATGAGGCAAGTGAGGACTGACGATGAAAGTGAAATTAATCTCTTACTCCCAACCCCAAGACGCGTTAAAAGTTGAAGGGTTAACCAATGCCCAAGAATTGATTGCTTTTTGTGCGCGGGTTTCTAATCCCACCAATCAAATGAACATGGCGACGTCCGATAAATTAATCCGTTATTTAGTCAAACACAAACACTGGTCGCCCTTAGAAATGGTCTCGGCGTGCTTAGAAATTGAAACCACTCGGGATATTGCCCGGCAAATTCTCCGCCACCGTTCCTTTTCCTTTCAAGAATTCTCACAACGATATGCCGATCCAACTCAACATTTAGAATTCGTCACCCGCGAAGCGCGGTTACAAGATGATAAAAATCGTCAAAATAGCATCAAGTTAGCCGATGATGCTCAAACGCTTGCCTTAAAAAAAGCGTGGGATGAAAAGCAACAAGCGATGATTAACCTCGCCAAGGAAACCTATCATTGGGCAATTCAACAAGGGATTGCCAAAGAACAAGCGCGAGCCGTTTTACCTGAAGGGTTAACCATGTCTCGCTTATACATGAATGGTACTTTAAGAAGTTGGGTCCATTATTTAGAATTACGTTCTGGCAATGGGACACAACTCGAACACATGGAAGTGGCGATTGCCTGTGCCCAAGTGATCGCGAAAGTCTTTCCTTTAATGGATGAACTCATTCGTGAAGCCGGGCAAAAATAAAAATAAAAAACGCGGGTTGATTGTTCTCATCACCTTTGTGATTAGCTTTTTAACCTTACCATTTTTAGCATACCCCTTGAGTTATCCACCATCAGCAACTGCAAAAGTAGCCTACCAAAACGCGCGCCAAGGGCAAGGGTATTATGCTTTTGAAAATGCCAACACAGATATTGGATTCATTTATTATCCGGGTGGATTAGTCGATCCCCTTGCCTATGCTAGTTTTGCTCAATCACTCGCAGAAAGTTTAACCATCAACGTGTATGTGGTTCAACCGTTTCTCAATCTTGCCATCACCTCGATTGAAGCGGCCACACCCATTATGGAAACACATGCTGAAATTGAAACATGGATGTTAGGTGGCCATTCATTAGGTGGTAGTAGTGCCGCTTTTTATGCGATAGACCATTTAACGGATATTGCTGGCCTCATTTTTTTAGCAAGTTATACGACCGCCAATGCGGATTTTTCGCAAACCACCCTCCCGATTTTATCGATTACTGGAAGTGAAGATAAGGTTTTGAATTTAGAAACGTATGAAGTGGCAAAAGCTTTTCTTCCCAACCAAACGATTTACTTTGACATCCCAGGTGGCAATCATAGTCAATTTGGCGATTATGGATTTCAACGTGGGGATGGGGAAGCGACGATTAGTCAAGAGATTCAATTTGCTTTAATGATTCAAGTGATCCAAGTCTGGTTACTCGCGACGATTCGATCCTAACATAAGCATGCCAAAACCAACCATGGGAATGAAACTTAGATACCAAGGATGGTATCGCTGATACGCGCGAATGATGGACCACGTGTAGAGGACGAAAAAATCAACCAGCATAATCCCCACCATCGGATCAGAAAAAAAGGCTTCAAGGTAAACCTGAGGTTGACCATTGAGGAAACCTAAAATCATGACCGTTAAGGTGCTCATCATCAAAATGACCAAGAGTATTTTGTGCCACAACTTTAATGGCTTCACCTTAGGCTGATGCTTCATATAACCCAATAGAATCACATAAGCCCCGCCAAAAAAACCAAAAATAAAGGCGAGAAAATTGAATTTAGTTTTTTTAATATTCAACAAAAAGTCTAAAAAAAAATAACCCGGTACAAGTCCCATCAAATTAAAAAAGTTTTGTGCAAAAGGATCTGCAGTCCCTTGAATCATCAATGGCAACAAGGTTCCTTCGCGACCAAAAAAAAGACTATACATAATCGTGTATATCACTAAACCAAGCCAAAGGATGAAACTGATATTTTTCATGAATTAATTAAATCGGCGGTGATGATTGCAGATTGATAGATCGTGGGTAACCCACTACCAGGGTGGGTGCCACCACCAACTAAGTAAAGATTTTTTAAGCCGTTAAATCGGTTATGGGGACGGAAATAGAGCAGTTGGGAAAATTGATGCGCCAAATTAAAATTAGCTCCTAAATAAACATAGTACTTATCTTGCCAATCGAGAGGAGAGATGATGTGACTTGTGACAATATGTTGGCGGATATCTTTTAATCCTGGCAGTTGACTTAAGCGGGTCAAGATGTCTTCATAGTAAGTTTGCTTCATCGTTTGCCAGTCAATCTTAGCCTTTAAATTAGGTACAGGCACAAGCACATACAAGGCACTTTGATTAGCGGGGGCAAAGGCAGGATCAAGGACACTTGGGTTTTGAATATAAAATGAAGGATCATCAGATAAAGTCATGGTTTTTGTAAGCGTGGCAACATAGCGTTGATAATCTTTAGAGAAGATGATGTTATGGTGTGCAAGCGGATACACTTTATCGAGTCCAAGGTAGATGTTAAAGGTTGAACAAGAATAGTTAAGTTGTTTCAGCGATGGTTCCCGGAAACGTTTAGGGCGATCTTGGGGGTCAAGGAGTTGCATGGCTTGAGCAAAATCAGCATTGTTCACAACGGCATCCACAGCGAGCCAACGTTGCTTCACTTTGACTTGGACAACCCGTTTATGTTTGACTCTGAGTTTGGTTACCGGACTATTTAGATTAATTTTGACACCCATCGATTGGGCGAGTTTCCCTAACGCTTCATTTAAATGGAATAAACCACCCATGATATGAAAAACCCCATATTCATGTTCCATGTACGATAACATACTAAAAATAGAAGGACAGTCCCAAGGAGACATCCCTAAATACTTTGCTTGAAACGCCATCGAGTAAATCAGTTCTTCGTGATGAAAAAAAGATTTTAAGCGTTGATATAAGGATTTGCCTAAATCAATTTCATCTAAAGCATTGAGCACGTGGGGATGAAACACTTGTAGTGGAGAATGAAAGGGAAGACGTAATACCGGCAATAATTTTTTAAGTCTTCTTGCTTCCTTCTTTAAATAACGTTGATAACCATTTTCTTCACCAGGAAACACGCGATGAATTTCTTTCATCATCAATCCGTGATCTTGATAGGGTCGAAAGATTTTCCGACCAAAATATAATTCATACAAGGGTTCAATTTTCTTTAAGGTGACGATATCTTCAAGTTTTTTTCCGATTTTTGATAAGAGTTCATCGAGTACATAACGATAAATAAAAAAAGTGGGTCCAGCATCAAAAGTAAATCCATCTTTTTCAATTAGACTTGAGCGACCACCGACACGATCCTTGGCCTCATAGATGGTGACTTGATGACCTTGATGGGCAAGCAGAAGGCTGACAGCGAGCCCTCCTGGGCCTGCACCAATAATGGCGATTTTTTGTTTTGGGGATGAAGGATTCATTTTTTATTATTATACCTATCCCACCGTTAAAACGTAATCGTGATACAGTTGATTTTTTTCTTGATTGGTGTATAGTAATTATTGCTTAAGGAAGTAACTTAAGCCCTCGCAGGCAATTACGAGAGTGGAGCAATCCACTCTTTGTTATTTAAAGGAGAGATATGCCGCTCATTGAAACGATTGAAAAACTTATTAAACCACCGATTGAAGCGTTAGGGCTTCGCCTCTATGAAGTCAGCCTGACCCTTGAACAAGGGGAAAAGTACTTAAGGGTCCTCATTGAAAAACCCTTAGGAAGAATCGGACTCACAGAAATCATCGATGTCACCAAAGCGATTAATCCCTTGTTAGATGGCGCGGACATCATCCATGAACACTATGTCCTGGATGTGGCAAGTGCGGGCGCAGAACATCCGGTCCACTTAGAAAACTTACCGCAATATCTCCAGCGCTTTCTCTACTTACATCTCCTCCATCCTTTTGAAGGGGAGAATATGCTACAAGGTCAACTTGTCAGTATCGATGACGAAAACTTACAACTCGAGATTAAAATCAAAACAAGAAAACGGACGATCACGTTAAAAAGAAAGGATATTGACTACGCGCGTTTAGCGGTAGCAATGAAATAACCAAACTCCCATGATTGACACCAAAGCCCTCATTCAAGCGATTGACTTAATTGAACAAGAAAAAGGCATCTCCAAAGAAGCAATTATTTTAGCCTTAAAAGAAGCATTAGAAAAAGCCTATCGCAAACAACTCGGATCGATTGATGACGCCCTTGTACGCGCCGATATCGATTTGAAAAAAGGTGTGATTAAACTTTATCAACTCAAAACGGTTGTTGAAAACGTCGAAGATGATTTTTTAGAAATCTCGTTAGAAGAAGTGAAAGCCCTCGGTTTAACCTTAAATGTGGGTGACACCTATCAAATCGAAGCGTCACCTGAAGACTTCCAAAAATCAGCAGCGATGACGGTTAAAGCGATCTTAAGGCAAAAAATTGCCGAAGCAGAAAAGTCTGCGCTTTACGAAATTTATAAAGATAAAATTGGCGAAATGATTGTTGGTCAAGTTGAAAAGATTGATGATCGTTCCGCGATTGTGAACATTGGGCGAACCTCGGTTTATTTACCAAGTTCCAAACGCATCCCAGGCGAATCCTTTAAAGTCGGGGACAGAATTAAACTCTATGTGGTGGATGTTGAATCTACCACTAAAGGTGCACAAATCGCAGTTTCCCGTATTCATGAAGGTTTCCTTAAACGTCTTTTTGAAGAAGAATTACCAGAAATTTATGAAGGTACAGTGATCATCAAATCGATTGCCCGTGAAGCAGGACTTCGCTCCAAAGTTGCCGTCTATTCCCTGGATCCAAATGTCGATGCTGCGGGTGCTTGTATTGGTCAAAACGGGACAAGAATCCAAAAGATTGTCGGGCAACTTGGTAATGCCAAAGATAAAGAAAAAATTGACATTATCGCCTACACAGATAACTTACCTTTATATTTAGTGGAATCCTTAAAACCCGCGCAAGTTCACGGGATTATCGTCGATGAAACCAATAAGAAAGCAACGATGATTATCGCGGATGATAACTTAGGGACTGCAATTGGTCGCCGTGGTGTCAATCCACGTTTGGCCACCAAATTAACTGGATATACGATTGAAATTAAAGATTTAACCTCTACCACTGCAGAAGGGTTAACTTACCTTAATGTTGACCAATTAAAGACCCAAGAAGAACTTCGCAAACAACGGGAAGCCTTACCGAATCCAACTCAAGGGGTTACTTCAAGCGTGAATACCACCCGTGTCCATGATGAATCATTCACCATGGAAGATGTGATGGCTCCACGACAAGAAGAAGCATTGCCGGCTGCACAAGATCCTGTCGTGGCAGATGCTGCGACAATCGCCTCCAGTGACACACAAACTCAACCTCTTACGACCTCACCGAATGCTGAAGCAACACAACCCGTGGTCGCAAAACCACAACCCGTGCAAGAAGCGCCCAAAGTCACCGTTGTTCGTACCACCAAGACCTTAGAAGAATTAGAAAAAGAACTCGAACAACAAAAAGCCCGGACACCAAAACCTGATCGCTTTGACAAAAAGAAAAAGCCATTTAAACGTAAAGAACGTGATGACAAACCACAAGGCCCTGCGATTGGTGGAAGTAGTGAACCCCTTAATCCAGCAAACTTCATGAAAATTTACGATGATGAAACGCCTGTCACCGATGAAGTGATTGAAATTGAGGCGGAAGAAACCGAATCCGAGATTGAGGATTTCGATGAATACTACGAAGAAGAAAAATAAACTCCCGTTAAGACGTTGTTTGGTGACAGGTGAACAAGGCGAAAAAAGTTCACTCATTCGCATGGTGAAAACCACCGATGGTCAGCTGGTGATTGATCCCACCGGACGCGTCAATGGTCGAGGCGCTTATCTGAAACGAGATGCTAGTCTTATTCCGTTATTGGTCAAGGGTAAGTATTTAACGAAACTCTTTGGCATCGAACCGACACCAGACTTCATCGAATCGTTAACGAAAGCTATCTATGGATAAGTGGCAGCAACAGTTACACTTCGTCATCAAGGCCAAAGCTTTCCTTACTGGTGAACTTGCCCTTCGTGCCTTAAAAACCAAACGTGTGTATTATGTCATCCTCGCCGAAGACACCTCACCGACGCACCAGCAAACCATCCTTGAACGT
Organism: Bacilli bacterium; assembly: GCA_049433705.1. Lineage (GTDB taxonomy): Bacteria > Bacillota_I > Bacilli_A > RFN20 > CAG-826 > UBA970. The sequence goes on along the minus strand of JBMTFA010000051.1, from coordinate 312 downwards.
ATTAACTTTTATCAAATTCCTTACCGCGTTGCGTTAACCAAAGACATGCTCGCAACCTTAACGCAAAAGAAACAAGTCGTGATGCTTGCGATCACCAATCAACAACTTGCCCAATCACTCATTGAAAAGGAGACAGCATATGAAGAAAACAGAACAAGTTCGTCAGGAAAATACCCAGGGTAATCTTGGGAAATCCGAAACCGCAAAAGTCGCGGGTGATGTCTTTATTTATAATGAGCCGATGACGCTTGCTGCGTTTGCAACCAAGTTAAATAAACCCGCGCCAGAAATCATCAAGTTTTTATTTTTAAA
>JBMTFA010000050.1:0-6607 GCA_049433705.1 Bacilli bacterium | reverse complement strand
GCGTCGCGATTTTTTAATTCACCCACCCCTTTAATGAGGAAGAAGACCATGACCATCAAGACGGTTGAAAGATTGTGGGTAAGGAGTTCCGATAAACTTGAAACTGGATTCCATCGTCCTTCTAAAACAGGATCTAAGACAAAAAAGACAATAAAAAAGACGATTAAGGTATTGACGGTGATGATAATGACGACAATTTTCTTCGTTAACCAGTTCAAGAGATTGGTAAGGTTAAAGAGTTTACCCATGCCATAGCTAACTGACCATAAAGCGACCATAATGTTGGTTTGGTAAGTAAATAAATACCAAAACCGCCACCAGTCATCCGTGGGATCTAAAAGGAAATCCACCACAAATTTTTGGATTAACACGCCCGTTAACAATAGCCCATAGGCAAGAATTAAATACGTTAGCCAGTCTTGTTTCCATCGTAATTTCATGTTTTTTTACTTCCGTTTCTTAACCCATTATAAAACATTATATTATTTTTACAAATCGAAGGGTTTTTCATTGCATCGGGTTGGATTAGATGATAATATTTCATAGCACTTACTTTAAATCCGAATGTGATTTAAGGCGGAAGGGAGCAAAACGATCATGAAACAAGGCATTCATCCTAACTACAAGCAAGTCAAAGTTACTTGCATTAGCTGCGGTAATACCTTCGAAGCGGGATCGATCTTAGATGAAGTTCGGGTTGACACATGCGCAAGCTGCCACCCATTCTTTACCGGAAAAGATCGCTTTACCAAGATTGATGGACGCGTCGATCGCTTCAATAAGCGTTACGCGAAGAAGTAAAAGAATGAAATCAAACCACTTTCTACTAAGAAAGTGGTTTTTTCTTTATAATGATAGTCATGAAAAATAAATTTTATATTACCACCCCAATTTATTATCCGAGTGCAAAATTGCATATTGGTCACGCTTACTCCACGGTTGTCACAGATGTCTTTGCTCGATACAAACGGTTGGCCGGTGTACCGACTTATTTTTTAACTGGCACGGACGAACACGGACAAAAAATAGAAGAAACGGCAGCGAAGCACCAACAAACACCCCAGGCATTTGTGGATAACGTCGTGGTAGGCGTTAAAGATCTTTGGGCGAAAATGAACATTAGTTACGATGACTTCATTCGCACCACCGAACCTCGGCATGAACAAGTGGTCCAACAAATCTTTTCCCAATTACTCGCTCAAGGTGATATTTACTTATCAAAATACGAAGGTTGGTATTGCACCCATTGTGAGTCCTTTTGGACGCAAACCCAAATAGGAGAAGCAAAAGTGTGTCCCGATTGCCAACGTCCGGTTCACCCCGAGTCGGAAGACGCTTATTTCTTTAAAATGAGTAAATATGCGGATCGATTAGTTGAGTATTATCAAAAGAATCCATTATTTATTACCCCAGAATCGCGTAAGAATGAGATGATCAACACATTTATCAAACCTGGTTTAGAGGATTTATGTGTCTCTCGGACCTCTTTTTCTTGGGGTGTGAAAGTCAAAGAAGATCCTCGCCATGTCGTGTATGTTTGGTTAGATGCATTAACGAATTATATTACCGCGCTAGGTTATGGGAGTAAACAACCTAGTCTCTATGAAAAGTTTTGGCAAGACGAACAAAGTGAAATTGTTCATATTGTCGGGAGTGATATTACCCGCTTCCATGTGATTTATTGGCCCATCTTCTTAATGGCGTTAGGTCTTCGGTTACCGGACCGGGTGTTTGCCCATGGATTGTTGATGATGAAAGATTCCAAAATGTCGAAATCAAAAGGGAATGTGATTGATCCGATTCCATTGATGGATAAATATGGGGTGGATACCGTTCGTTATTATTTGGTCAGAGAAACCGTGTTTGGTAGTGATGGACAATTTAGTCCGGAACAATTTGTTGAAAGAACCAACACCGATTTAGCGAATGATTTTGGTAATTTACTCAACCGAACCATCAACATGGTGAAAAAATATTGTCAGGGTGTGGTTCCTGCTCATCAAGCACCTATCTCCGAGTTTGATACGCAATTGGCGAACCTATCAAAGCAAACGATGCTTGATTTCCAAAACTTAATGAATCAACTCCACATCACTGAAGCTTACGCGAAGGTTAATCAATTGGTTGCGAGAGCGAACAAATACATCGACGAAAGCCAACCCTGGAATCTTGCCAAAGACCCAAGTAAACAACAAGCGCTACAGGTGGTGATGTATCAATTGATTGATACCTTGTATGTTGCTGGAACCCTATATCAACCCATTCTCGTGAATACTGCACCTGCATTTTTTAAACAACTAGGGGTTTTAACCTTGCCAACCTTATCAGATTTAAATCGGCCGAATCGTGTTGATGGGTTGGTGCTCGATGCACCTGTCCCTTTATTTCCTCGGTTAGATCCGTTGGTTGAAGTGCCTTGGATTCAAAGCGCAATTATTAAAAAATAAGTTAAGACTTGATATGACTTTCCACGGACGCAGTGGTGTCTAGCGAAAGTTCAATGGTCTGATTATTCGCCTCATCAATTTTATCAATTACTTTAAAAGGCGTCTCTTCAATAATCTTATAAAGATAATCTAAGGTGTGAAAGAACGGATAAATAATGTCAGCATCTGGGAAGGCATAACCAACCTCTTCGACTAAATAGCGATGTAAATCAAATAAACCTTCAAAGGATGTTAAACGGGCATCTTTTTTTAACGCAACATCCACAAATTGTTTGCCAGTTTTTAATTCATCCAAACTCATGGGGATGTAACCCCTAGCAAGTTGATCAGCCGTCCAACGTAAATGTTCTTGGCGGGCTAATAAATTGCGAACTTTTTTCGCCACCGGTTTGTATCGATTTAAATCCGCGTCATTCTTTGCTCGTGGGTGTGTTGCATGAAAGCGTGTATGTTCATCTTCGTCGTAACGCGCCATAAAGTTTGTTTCTGATAAACCCTTTTCCACAGGCGCAAGATCAAGGCCCATCAAATTAAGTTTGAACCGTAAACTGATGGCTTGATAAAGGAGGCTATCTTTAGTTTCTGCGGTCAGTTCATCAAATTTTTGTTGCGGGTTAAGTGTGGTTTGGATATTACGAGCAATTTGGTTAAAGACTGGATTGATAATTTGATTGAGAGCATACCCATACACACCAAAACCAAACGGAATCACATTTTTTGCTTTAAAGAGTTGGCTTGTTTGCACATAGTCTTTGTTCAACATTTGCACAAAGATATGGTATTGTTGCATGCGTTTTTCAACTAACCAATTGAGGGTTTGTTGAAGCACACGGAGATTAATCACATCATCATCAAAGGCAATCACCATGACTTGATAATCATCTTGTTTGTTGATTTGTTTTTCTAGCTGTTCAAGAAAGCGTTGATCCGCAAAGGATGTATCAATTCGTTCAGTTTTAGCGGACAAAGGTGGCATCGGTAAATAGTTTTTTCTTTGGGTATCAATGGATTGGGCAAACGAGGGCACAGAGACCGATTGATGGTTCTCATCGACATAAATTTTATAGACAATGGGCGGATTACTATAGTTTGTTAATTCCTTACCAAAAAACTTAGAGGTTTTTGGTGGAAACTGATTGGTAATAAAGAGGTGGCGGTAAATCTCTGCGTTGGTTTGGCCAAAACCAAGGAAATGGTATTTGATGGTTACATCATCAAGCGTGGCGCGTTCAGGCACGATAAAAGATTGGGGAATAAATGAGGTGAGTGGGTATTCCATGACGAGTTGCTGGGCAATGAGTTGGTGATAGGCAAAAAATCTTAATCGTTGTTTTTCCTCACTAAACGATTCATAGACGGGGAGGTGTTGTCGATCTTGGTAGAGCAAATAAGATCTTAATTTTGTGGTGGGATTTTTTCGATAGTAACGGTTGAGTTTTTCAACCAACGCCATGACATCAGTATCTTTGGTTAGCAAACTGATAAGGGTAACCTCTTGTGTGTGGTTTCTCAAAATGGAAGTTAATTTTTGTTGGGACACATCAAAGGTTGTAAATCCTGGTTTGAACGTATATTTGGTGTCGATGTTTTTTGCCGCTAACAAAGCTTTGGGAAGGGCAACATTGATACCCTTTCGGCCCAACCGTTTCTTTGGCGATTCTTTTTCGTATGCTTGAAGTAAGTAGCTTACTTTTTCATCATCACCAAGAATTAAGTAATGAGGTTTGTTTTGCACAAAGTAAAACCGCATTTTTAAGGCTAAGTTATTGAAGAAGACTGCAAAGATAAGAATGTAAGTATATCCAAATCCAATCACATGGATTGCGTATGCAGAAATTAAAAACAACAAATCGTTGTTGATGCGATTACTTATTTCAGCAGTACGAAAAATACCGCGCAGAATGGCGGTGGTGTTACCAAAGGCCTTGAGGACAAGATCAATGCTGTTAAGGGTTTCTCCATTGTACGCTAAACCATAACTATAAAGAATCACACTCAACGCAATAATTGCACCGAAAAAAACAAATTTATATTTCGCCATGTCTAAATAAATAAAAGAAACAATGAGACCGAGGGTAGCAATAAATAACAATACAGAAATCCAGGTCATTGAAACCACCCCGCAATTTGAATCCCTAAATAAACCAGTAAACCGGTAACCAAAAGGATGACCAAAAGTTTCCAGTGACGAATCAACCAGCGAATGAGTTTAAAGATCAACCCGCCCGCGCCAAAGAAGAACTTAAGAGGGGCAACCACCACTTTCCCAACAGCCTTAAAAAGATGTTTGAGTCGGTATTTAAATCTTGGCAAACGACTCTTTTTATTCGTTTCGTACACTAAACTTAGCACAGGAACAGCATAACGATGACCCTTTTCTTGGTAGGTTAAATGATAAATTTTGATGCCACTCAAGGTTGTTTCTTCCATATCAAATGAAGTCAATTCGCCTCGTTTAAACGTTACTTTGCTGTAACGGTATCCGTGTTTTGGCCCAATCACGAGAACATATGAATAATTACTCGCTCGCTTTTGCTTAACTTTGACTTGATCATCAATTTTATAAATGGATTGGTACTGATACTGTTTATAAGTGAAAAAGTTTTGGATAATGTTCCAATCAGATTTTTCCCCAGATTCAATTTTTCTTTTTTCTTTGGCGATGGTTTCTTTTTTCTCACTTTTAAAGGTTTCTCCATCTAATAGAGGATCGACGCCACTGATGTCTTTCAGTTTTTTAGCCTGATAAACATATCGAGCCTCTTGATAAGTTACTTTCATTTCCACGATATCTTCGGGAATAAAATACTTCTTTTGATGCGAATCAAATAAGTTAAAGGCAACATAATAGAGTTTGGTTGCGTTTGCTTTTAAAGACGAAATGTCACGGTAAAAAAAGGGGCGACCTAATAAATCTTCTACCTTATTTTTAACCGTCGACATGTCAATGATGTCGTAAAGTAATTCGCCTTCTAATTGGGTTTGATAATATTTTTTGGAATCGTAATAATATTGATCGTTTAAAATGCCAAAGACGTGTTCTTCTTTTACGGTGAGAGTGGTGCGCTCAAGGCTGTCATCGACAAACACATATTCACTTATAACAAGTGTGCCGGGTTTGAATGGTGAGGGGATGACATACTTATGGACAAAGCCTTCTTCATCGTGAATTTGGACACCGTAGCGTTGCCGATTTATCACCACTTCAGTTAAGTGCTGACTTGCATCGGGGCAATAGAAGAATAGGATGAGTTCCTTTCTATTTTCAAACAAGCCTAAAATGGTGGATTGAAAAAAGGGCGCTTTTGCATCCCGATACTTTTTAACATCTAATTTGACGAGCAATGCATCTTCTAATAAAGGTGAAAAACGATCTAATTTGAATTTATTAAGGAGAACGGTTGCGTCTTTCATAAGGTTATTATACTTGATTCAAATCGTTAATAACTTACTTTTTCTTGTCGGAGAATGCTATTTAAGGATTAAAATAGATACGACGGATAGAACTTTATCCTCAAGGAATAAGTTATGAAATTACATCATCAAAGTAAGAACTTTGTCGACATCCATTGGCGCGATGATCAACCAAGACCCTTTTTGTTAGTCTTACCGGGCGGCGGCTATGCTTACACCTCGTGGCGAGAAGCAGACCCAGTCTTGAAGGCGTTTGCAAGTGAAGCCTATCACGGTGGGATTTTTTATTACCGTGAAGAAAAGCTACTTCACCCGCATACGCTTAACGAAGCAAAAACATTAATCGAAATTTTAAAAAAAGATTCTCGAGTGAGTAAAATCTTTTTGATTGGATTCTCCGCAGGAGGTCATTTTGCTGCGACCATCATGACTCATCACCCCGAATTAGTTCAAGCAGGTATCCTTGCCTACGCCCCCATTACCTCCGATGTGAAATACCGCAATTTAGGATCACTGGTGAATTTATTAGGTCCTGATTTTAGTAAAGAACAAGCGGCAGAAGTTTCCTTGGATTTACATGTCAGTGCGAAAACACCTCCGTGCTTTATCTTCCACACCCAAGACGATGCGATTGTTCATGTGGAAAATGCCTTGATGTTTGCAGAAGCTTTACGAAAGCATAAAGTTCCATTTGCCTTACATATATATCCCGAAGGGTTACATGGATTCTCTGTCGGAAGTGATGA
>JBMTFA010000049.1:0-6674 GCA_049433705.1 Bacilli bacterium | reverse complement strand
GAAGAACCTTGTGGCAACGCTTCGGGGACTTGGTTATCAAAGATTGTTGTTGGTGGATAGAGACACCCCAAAGCAAGATTATCGAGCCTATGTTAAAGAAGCGAAATTCATCTTTCATTTTGCCGGCGTGAATCGGCCACTGGATCCGCAAGAGTTTATTGAAGGAAACGTTGATACCGTTTCTGAATTAATTTCTTGGCTAAAAGCAGATCAATCAAAAGCTCCAATTGTTTTATCCTCTTCGATTCAAGCGCTCGCAGATAACCCTTATGGGCGAAGTAAAAAGGCGGGTGAGGACTTGATGATTCAATATGGTCAGCAAACGGGTAATCAAGTGTTGTTGTATCGTTTTACCAATATTTTTGGAAAGTGGTCGAGACCCAATTACAATTCTGTTGTTGCCACTTTTTGTCACAACATTGCCAGAAATCTACCCATAAAAATCAATGATGAACATGCAAAAATATCACTCATTTATGTTGATGATGTTATCAAGGAAATGGTTGGTTGTTTACAAGGCAAAGTGACTACTGTGGATGGAATCCTTAGAGTTTTACCTGAATATGAAATTACCGTTGGTCAATTAGCTAAGTTGATACAATCATTTGCTAGTTCGAGAAAAAATCTATCGTTAGCAAATCAACAAGACCCACTGACCAAAAAATTATATGCGACCTACTTAAGTTATTTAGATGAAAAAGAATTTCTTTATGATTTAACCATGCACGAAGATGTTCGAGGATCATTCACGGAAATGCTAAAAACAAAAGAAGAAGGTCAAGTTTCCGTCAATATCAGTAAACCCGGTATCACAAAAGGTAATCACTATCACCACACAAAAAATGAAAAATTTATTGTGGTAAGTGGAGAAGGCTTAATTCGCTTCCGAAAAGTGGATAGTCGAAACATTATTGAATATCGTGTCAGTGGTCATAAAATTCAAGTGGTTGATATTCCGCCGGGTTATGCCCATAGCATTGTTAATATTGGTCAAACGGACTTGGTCACCATCATGTGGGCATCCGAAATATTTGACCCACTCAACCCAGATACTTACCCCATGGAGGTAGAAATCAAATGAAACCATTAAAAGTGATGACGGTCGTTGGAACTAGACCAGAAATCATTCGGCTTTCTGAAGTCATCAAGGCAATCGATGCTGCAAAAGAAACTTTTTCCCAAGTGTTGGTTCACACCGGTCAAAACTATGATTATGAATTAAACGAAATCTTTTTTGATGATTTAGGTTTACGCAAACCTGATATTTTTCTCTCTGCCGCCGGTGAAACTGCGCTTAGCACCATCGGTAATATCTTAATCAAAATTGAAAAGGTTCTCGATGAAGTAAAACCTGATTTATTTCTAGTCCTTGGCGATACGAATTCTGCTCTATGTGCCTTAGCTGCCAAACGGAAAAAAGTTCCCGTCTTTCATATGGAAGCTGGTAATCGCTCCTTTGATGAAAGAGTGCCCGAAGAAATTAATCGAAAAATTGTTGATCATATCGCGGATATCAATCTTCCATATTCCACATTGTCTCGGCAATATTTACTGCGCGAAGGGTTGCCATCAGATCGCATTATTAAAACTGGATCACCGATGAAAGAAGTAATTGAAAAAAATCGGAAGAAAATTGACGCATCACCGATTTTGAAAGATTTATCACTCAAGGCAAATCAGTATTTTGTGATTTCTGCACATCGGGAAGAAAACATCAATGAAACCCAACATTTTCAAGACTTCATTGCAACACTAAATATGTTGGCAAAAGATTACCAACAGCCCATCATTGTTTCGACCCATCCTCGCACCAAGAATATGATTGATAGTAAAGCCGTCCAGGTTGACCCATTAGTAAGGCTGTTAAAACCACTTAAGTTTTCTGATTACGTACATCTTCAATTACATGCGCGAGTTGTTTTATCAGATTCCGGTACGATTAATGAAGAAACTTCGAATTTAGGATTGCGTGCGTTAAACATTCGTGATGCCCATGAAAGACCCGAAGCCATGGAAGAAGCAAGTACACCTTTAGTTGGACTTAAACCGGAAAAGATCAAACAAGGCATTAGTTTGATTGAATCAACATTGAACCAACGTATTAAACCTGTTGCCGACTATGATATTGATAATGTTTCAAATAAAGTTGTTCGGTTGTTGCTTTCGTACTATAACTACCAAATACCCAAGAAATAAATTTGCTTATTAGTTACGTTTGTTTTACAATATTCATACCCCCCTATAGGAGGGGTAAAGATGGAAAAACAAACCTTTCAAATTGAAGGCATGACGTGTGCCACTTGCCAAGTGACCGTTCAACGCGCAGTTGCCCAACTTCCAGGGGTGAAAACCGTGAACGTAAATTTAATCACGCATCAAATGCAAGTGGAATTCGAACCGCAAGTCAAAGTCAATCGCATCATTGAAGAGGTGCAAGAGGCTGGCTATGGCGCGCAAGTGATGCAAAAAGATCAACCTGAACAGTTTAAGAAAGCTCAACGTCTTTCAAGAAGTTTGATGAAACGCCGTTTGGTTATTTCCTTCTCGTTACTTGTGCCTTTATTCTATATCTCCATGGGTGTGATGCTAAATTTACCCATATTTGATTTTTTAAAAACCACTTTAGGTAATCTGCTCACCCAATGGTTTTTAACCATGCCCATTGTGATCGTAAACTATCGGTATTTTTCCGTCGGTATGAAACGCTTATTGAAACTTGATCCTAACATGGATACGCTCGTTGCCATTGGGACTGGGGCAGCTTTAATTTATGGTGTGTGGATGACCGCGTATTCATTTTATGGTTTACTCATCGATGACATGATGATCAGCATGATCTGGATGAATCAACTTTATTTAGAGTCCGCAGCAACTATCCTTTCGTTAGTGACGTTAGGGAAATATTTAGAAGAAATTTCAAAACAAAAAACTTTAGGGGCGTTAGAAAAGTTAATGGATCTAAAACCCAAGAAAGCTTGGAAGAAACAACCCGAAGGTCTTGTTGAAGTGCTTGTGAGTTCCTTAAGCATTGGCGATATCGTGGTGGTTAAACCAGGCGAACTCATTCCCGTGGATGGTGAGATTGTTCAAGGAGAAACCCTCGTCAATCAGGCAGCGATTACCGGTGAATCTTTACCTGTTAAAAAAACCATAGGCGATTCGGTCATTGCCGCTACTCAGAACCAATTCGGTGTGATTGAAGTTGAAGTTAAATTTTTAGGAGAAGATACGACCATTGCCAAAATTATTCGCCTAGTCGAAGAAGCTTCGCAAACCAAAGCACCCCTTGCCAAACTTGCCGATCAAATTTCTCGGGTCTTTGTCCCGATTGTCATTGGCATTGCGGTTATTGCATTCATCATTTGGATGCTTGCGGGACAATCCTTAAGTTTCGCTCTGCAAATCATGATTGCAATTTTAGTCATCTCTTGCCCATGTGCCTTAGGCTTGGCGACGCCTGTCACCATGATGGTAGGCACTGGTAAAGGGGCAGAATTAGGGATCCTGATTAAATCCGCAGAAGCGATGGAAAAACTTGCATCGATTGATACGGTCGTTATGGATAAAACCGGCACGATTACCGAAGGTAAACCCGTGGTGGTTCAACTGATCAATACAGGGTTATTGCCTGATCATGACGTTAAGCAAATCGCTGCCTCGATTGAGTCTGCTTCTGAACATCCACTTGCCAAAGCAATTGTTGCATCCACCACTTTACCTTTATTACCCGTAACCGATTTTGTTTATGTGCCAGGGATGGGGGTTCGCGGTAAGGTCAATCAGCAAACCTATCGCTTAAGCAAAATTTCTGAAAAAACTCCTGAGTTAGATAAAATCCTTACCACCGGTAAAACCATTATTGAAATGCAAGGACCGCAAGGGAAACTTGCCTACTTTGTGATTGCCGATGCTTTAAAACCAACAAGTGTGAAGGCCATCAAAATCTTAACCACCATGGGAAAACATTTGGTGATGTTGACGGGTGATCACCAAGCCGTTGCCCATAGTCTTGCCAAAGAAGTTGGCATTGATCATGTGGTCGCAGAAGTTTTACCTCAAGATAAAGACGCCGTGATTGTTGCCTTACAAAAAGAAGGCAAGCGTGTGGCGATGGTTGGGGATGGCATTAATGATGCCCCTAGTTTAATGCGCGCTGATGTTGGCATGGCGATTGGTGCCGGCACGGATATTGCCATCGAGGCTGCCGATATTGTCTTATTACAATCTAATTTACTGCAAGTCGTTGCCGCCTTTGCTTTATCCAAAAGTGTGGTAAAAAATATGAAAACGAACCTTTTTTGGGCGTTTTTCTATAATGTGATTGCGATTCCCCTTGCCGCGGGGGTATTATTTCCCTTCAATGGGTGGCTCTTATCCCCGATGATTGCCGCCTTAGCGATGGCGTTTTCTTCCGTCTCCGTTGTCCTCAATGCACTTCGCTTACGAAGCTTTCGTGCAAATATAGTAAAATAGAAAAGGAGAAATCTATGGCGCAAATCAAAACCTTAAGTGTTGGTGGCATGACCTGCATGCACTGTGCAGCGAAAGTGACCACTGCCTTAAAACAAATTCCTGGGGTGATGAATGTCAAAGTGAACCTCATGACCGAAGAAGCAGAAGTCATGACGCAAGCCGCCGTTTCCGAAGATGCCTTCAAACAAGCGGTTGTCGGTGCGGGCTATCAGTTCCACGGCAGCAAATAGAAAGTAGGGTTCCTGATGGAACAACCTCTCATCGCAAGTCGCGCGGATGGCTATCCGCCTTCGCCTATTCGTAAATTACTACCTTATGCCAAAACTGCCGAAGCAGCAGGGCTTAAGGTTTTTTATTTGAATGTTGGAGAACCCGATTTACCCACGCCTTCTGTGTTCCAAGAAGCGATACAATCCTTTAAGGTTCCGCACTTAGGTTATGCCCCTTCTCAAGGGCATCCGCAACTTTTAAACGCAATTCAACAATATTTTGCCAAAGATGGATACGCATTTGATATTTATGAATTGCAAGTGACCCAAGGGGCAACCGATGCGATTTTATTTGCCTTGTTTGTGATAGCAAATCCTGGGGATGAAATCCTTACCCCAGAACCGTTTTACCCCAATTACCTTGCATTTACCCGGCAATTGGATGTTAAACTCATCGGCATTCCTACTTTTGCCAAAGACGGTTATGCGTTACCTTCCACGGACATCATCGAACGTCGGATAACGGCAAGAACAAGAGCCATCCTCATCGCGAATCCAAGTAATCCTTCCGGTCGCGTGTATCGTCGTGAAGAGTTACTCAATCTTATTACCATCGCCAAAAAATATAATTTATGGCTCATCGGTGATGAACTTTATCGTAAGTTAACTTTTGGGACCCAACAAGCCATTTCCTTTGCTGCATTTCCTGAAGTTGAGGATCGAACCATCATCGTGGATAGTGTCTCTAAACGTTATTCCGCTTGTGGTGCGCGCATTGGTGTTTTACTGAGTAAGAATCAGGATTTCATGAAACGTATTCATCGCCTTGGGCAATCACGGTTAGGGGTTTCCTTATTAGATCAAATCGGTGCAAGCGCGCTCTATCAACTTCCGGATGGCCATATTCAATGGACGCGTGATCAATACTTCGCTCGGATTGAAGCGGTGATTCATGCGTTGAAAACCATGCCAGACATTCGATATGTCAGACCCGAAGGGGCCTTCTACATGATGTTAGAAATACCGGTAAAAGATGCTGAACATTTTGCCCAATGGTTAATTCAAGATTTTTCCCTGGATGGAAAGACGGTCTTGGTAACACCTGGAAAAGATTTTTATGTCGATCCTAGTCGTGGCAAGACAGAAATTCGCATTGCCTTCGTTCTCCAACCCGAAAAAATGGTACAGGCTATGCAAACTTTACTCGCGGGTTTAAAAGCCTATTTAAGTCGATAATCACAAATTCTGTTCCCGTGAATAGTGCGGGTTTATAGTATAATTTTTGGTGGTAAGTTCACCAATGAAAAAAACTACTGGAGAAAAAGTTTTAGCGCAAAATCGTCGAGCGAATTTCGACTATTTTTTGTCTGACTTTTTAGAGGTTGGTATTGTCTTATCAGGAACGGAAGTAAAAAGCTTACGTGCAGGTGGCGGATCGTTGTCTGACAGCTATGTGATAAGTCGCAACCTAGAACTGTTCTTACTCAACATGCATATCGCCCCTTACAAACAAGGGACCATCTTTAATCATGAGCCCTTACAAACCCGAAAGTTATTAGCGCATCATCAAGAGATCATCAAATTAACCAAAGCCACTCAAGAAAAAGGATTAACGATTATTCCCGTAAAAGTTTATTTAAAAAAAGGACTGATCAAAGTCTTGATTGCGGTTGCAAAAGGGAAAAAGAACTTTGATAAGCGCGAATCCATCAAGAAAAAAGAAGTGGAACAAAAGATGCGAAAAGCAAGTCGAGGATTATTGGATGATTAACACGATTGTCGAACTAGAAGCCTACTTTGCAAGCAAAGTTTCTCCTGTCTATTCCCGGGAAAAATATGATCGTTTTCTTCTAGCTTATCCCTTTGCTTTTACCATTCCTTCGATTCATTTAACGGGGACCAATGGCAAAGGGTCAACGGCAACCTTTTTAAGAAACCTTTATCAATCTCGTTTTAAAAAGGTTGGTCTTTTTACCTCGCCAGCATTGTCAC
>JBMTFA010000048.1:0-6877 GCA_049433705.1 Bacilli bacterium | reverse complement strand
TTACCAGCTCGAGCAAAACCTGGGCGATAGCCTGTAAGCATGTAAGGAATTAAGGGAATCGTATCCGTAAAGCGAGCTTGTTCACTTGAATACATTGGCATGTCTAATAATGCGCCCGCATGCCAGGCATAACTCATCGGTTGATACACACTGTCTTCCGGTTTAACCACCGTGGCAAATGAATTCACCATGCTTTCTTTACTCATGGAATCTCTCGCAAAATTACTATAGGCAACTTGACCAATGGTTTCTAGCGCGAGTCCTTGTAAGTTCCATGATGAAATCGTCGAACGGATGGAACTCACCCCTTGGGCTCCAGCCTCAGATGACAAGTGATAGTAAGGTCCAGTGGTTAAAAATTCTTGGCCGATGGTTTGGGCAATCGCTGAGGTTGGATAACCTGTTCCTGCCCGAGTGGCCCGATAAGGATCAACCGCAAGGTTGAATCGACTGGTGGTAGGTAATAACTCGACAAATGAAGTCAGATCTTTTTCTTGTCCTAACCGAGCATCGAAGTTTGCATATCGAGGTGCAGTTAAACTATATCCACCTTCTTGCCAACCTAAATATTGCGCATACACTGCAGGTGTGATGTCGTCGATGACTTCACCCATGATCGTGGTTAACGCTTCAAGATCCGTCATCACCACTTTTTCCCTGGCAAAGAGTCCTGGTTTTGATTCTAAGGCAAGGAAGTCAATGTGGAGGGGAACGATAGTTGGAACGGTGGAAGCAAGATTACGGAAACGCCAGGAAGCATATTGTCTTGCTAGACCAACATACGTGGCGTTCTCTCCATGGGTAAATTGATATTGCATTGCTGCATCAAACACGGACGCCTCTTGTTGTAATAAATTAACACTACTTGTTTTTGCTTGGTTTAAAAATTGCCGATAGGTCGTGCGATACACAAAGGTGACATAGGTAAAGTTAAAGTCTAAAAAGACTTGCGAACCAAAGTGATTGAAGATCGCATGACTTGCCCCTTGATCAACGATCCCAAGCATCGCGTGTTGACCATGACCATGAACAAGGCCATACATATTGGCAATCAAAGGTTGTTCATTGGTTTGGCTACTAAGCGCGACATCGCCTCCATAATAACGTTTGGAATAGACGCCAAGGTTAGGATTATCCGTATAGCGAATCCGCGCGCCAACCCCATCCGGGATCACGACATAACCAGGGGTTCTTAAGCGTTTGGTTGCACCAAGCATGGGGTACATACTAATGCTAGCAAGGGCAAAATCGCCCCCTTCTTGAATCGAACTAAAGGGAACATGAACCGCAACCCCGTTTTCGTTAAACCGAACGGAGAAGGAGAAACTAATTTTGGATAACGATAAAAACACACTGACATCGAAGCCTACCGCTGTGTTGGTGGTCACACGGGTAAAGGTAAAACGAGATAGGTGATGTTGAAAGGCATGTTCTTCTCGTAAATTCACCCCTTGGTAATAGGTGAGGAAAAACGGTGAGGTGAGTTTAAATTGCCATTGAATGTTGAGACCAATATCATCTGGGTCTGCGAGTGGGGAATCGGGTTTTAAATAATCGTAATCGACACTCGATGCCCAAAGATACCCAGAGGTTAATTCCACCACCCGGAAACTTCCATCTTCCTCGCGATCATAAAAGGCATAATCTCCAAAGGTGGCGCGATAGGTATAATCCGTTAATGACGCAAAAGCATTTGCTGTAACAGGGATAAATTCAGGTTCAAGTTGCGTATAACGATTCGAAGCAAGGGCACTACCGGTTGGTGCTTGTGATGGGGTTAAAACAGGATCGTCTTGGATCGCATTGGGTGATAGGGACGGAATCACCAACACACTGACAAAACCTAATGGTAATAACCAACGCATGACCTTAACCACGGAGGAGCACCTCCTGGATAATACTTTCAATGTAATTGACCACTTGGGCAGCAAGGACATAAAGCAAGAAGCCAATCAGCACGAGCATCATCATCGTAAAGAGCGTTAAGAATATATTTTTGATCAAGCCCTTCACATCATAGTTATGCACTTCCTTAATCATGAGAACAACCAGGATAGCTGGCCACACATAACGCAAGCCATCTAATAATTGATAGACGATCACTTCGTTATAAGAAAGTCCATTGGAGACGATGGCTAATATGGGCGTTACCCAAAGATAAGGAATCAGCGCATGCGCGGTGGCAAGATAAACATCTTTGAAAAACCCTTCACCATTGGTGATGGTGGCAACCAAATAGTTACTAAAGATAAATAAGCCGATACTCCCTAAAAAGGTCAAACTATAAATCAAGACATTAAACGTATTGAGGTTTACCGATTGAAAAATAAAGCCGGTGAAATAGATTTCAAAAATACTGGCAACCAGGACCAAGAGATAAATGGCACTTGCCATCCACCATGAACTTTGTTTTAAATGTTTAATATCTTGATATGTGTCTAATGGATGAGCGATCACATGCTGTGTAAGGCGATAGTCTTGTTGCCATCGTTTCATCGCGGGC
Source organism: Bacilli bacterium (assembly GCA_049433705.1). Lineage (GTDB taxonomy): Bacteria > Bacillota_I > Bacilli_A > RFN20 > CAG-826 > UBA970. The sequence goes on along the minus strand of JBMTFA010000048.1, from coordinate 4,374 downwards.
ATGGTCATGACGCGTTGTCCTAGTGGGGTACTGAGTACGAGTGATTGTGCCCATCGCCACCCTAAGCGCAAGAGCCAATAAATAATCCCTGCGAGTAAAACCCAACCTAAGTTGAGCTCTAACCAATGATAACGTAATTGCCAAAACGCTTCTGAGTAGCCACCGCGATCAAAGGCAATTGCATAGTATCGCAAGGCTTCTTCATAAGCTTGTAAACGATAATGGCCACGGGCTAAAGCGCCATTGGCAAGGGCAAACATGCTGTTCATTTTTAGCACGCGTTCCCATTGAGTAAGAGAATAAATCCCCGCTTTAAAATTAATTAATCCTTGGTGAACCAAACTAGCAAAGCCAGATCGTTGTAAGAGTTGAATGGTCCCAGTCCCTTTGTCTAACACCCAAAGATTCGCATCGCCATCACTGATCACATCCACTGGATTGACATAGAGCCCACTGATGCGATTACCCGTATCAAGACCACCAAATTCAAAAATCATGTTGCCATAACTATCGTATTCGGTGATGATGCCTTCGTTACTAATGGTGAAAATATTATCAAAATCATTAATATAAATACTCACCGGACGATGGCGAGGCGACATCGATAAAATCGCTTGGGAGGCAATATTGAATTTCTTCACCGCGTTGCCATCCGTTGGTGACACGGTAAAGACAGATCCTTTTGCATCTAACGCCACATTACTTGGTGAGGTCGGTAAATTGGTGGCTCGGGTAATGCCAAAGAAATTCGTTAACGCTTGTAACCAACTAAAACTCGTCGTGTTCGTGCCAAAGAAACCGATAAATTCGCCGACTTGGTTAATTTGCATGATGCCTGCAGTGGATCCTTCACCGACCACATATAAAATGCCACGCGGGCCGACCGTGACTTTGGTAGGGACAAAGGGTGAAGAAGTTCCGAAAATGGGTTCAGTGGGTCGACCATAGGTTTTGACCAGTTGCATCGTCGCATCATATTTTTCAATCACTGCCCGGGTTTTATCCACGACGTAAAGATCGCCTTCTTCGGTGAGATGCACCCCAGTAGGTTGACCTAAATTTGTTAATAAAATCGTGCTTTCACCCGTTAACATATTGAGCTTAACAACCCGGCGATTGCCTGTATCCGCGACATATAAGTCATCACCCAAACGCACCATGTCTTCGGGTTGGTTGAGGGTAAGATCTGTAACAAATGTCCCTGCCGGTTCATAAGCCGTTTGGGTTTGCACATATCGCCCATTAGGCCCAATCGTAAAAGTTGGATACGGGGCAGATTGTTGGGTTAAGGCATCCGTGGTTAAAGGCAACGTCATCGAGAGGATGGCGGTAAAAGCTAAAACGAGTAAGAGGGTGATGCGTTTCATTTATTTAATCCCTGAATGCACCATCGTGTTCATCACGTTACGTTGCAAAATAATGAAAATCACTAAGTTAGGAATAAACATAATCAAACTGGCGGCAGCCGCCATCCCTTGCCCGGCAACCGCATTTCCCGTCGTCGTTAAAGTTCCCATGTAAAACGCAAAAGTTTTTAAGCTTTCATCATTGATAAAAAGATTCGACACTTCTGAGTTATTCCATACGCTTTGGAAGGCAACGATGGCAATCGTCGCCAGCGCGGGTTTGATTAAGGGTAAGATCACATGCCAATAAATTTGTAAGTTATTTGCCCCGTCCACTTTACTCGCTTCGATTAAGTCTTTTGGGATTTGATCGATAAACTGTTTAATTAAAAATAACCCGACCGGAATCGCTAAACCAGGAATGATATGCACCCAGAAACTATCGATTAACCCTAACGCTTCAATCACCAAGTATCGGGGAATGGAAACGGAGGCACCCACAAACATGATGGCAATATTATTGACCCACATTAATGAAGCTTTGAACCGGAAATCAAGTTTGGATAAAGCAAAGCCCGCAAGGGAACCAATAATAATCGAAGCAAAGACCGTTAAGGCGGTGATGATAATACTGTTGAATAAATACCTTGACATCGGAATGCCCGTGGAAGAGGTGACGGCAAAAAGATCAATGAAATTATCAAAGGTAGGATTTTGAACAAAGAACCGAGGTGGCCATTCAAACAGTTCCACTAAAGGTTTAAACGCGTGATTGAAAATATAGACGATGGGTAAGCCCATGAAGATGGCAACCGGAATAAGAATAATTAAAAACCGCCACTGTGAGATGTGGAAGTGTTTGGGATTCATTTTCGTGCCAAAATAATTCGCCATTAATCTTTTTCTCCAAAGAGCTTATAGGCAACTTTGCTGAATAAATACACCATGATAAGAAGCACAATGGATAAGGCAGCCGCATAACCCATATCAAAACGAATAAAGCCATAATCATCAATATGGGTGACAATTAATTGCCCAGCATTTTGTGGAGTAGGATTTTGCCCTGAGAGTAAGACCCCAATTGCACCCGCATTAAAGGTGGCGACCAGAGACATCACCGCGCCAAAGAGCATTTGCGGTTTCATCGAAGGAATCGTGATATAAAAGATTTCTTGAAGTTTACTGGTCATACCATCGACATAAGCTGCTTCAAATAATTCCGGATTAATGTTGAGCACCCCAGCAAGCATCGCTAAGAAACCAATGCCCATGCTACTCCATAACGTCACAATGATCATGATGATCATCAAATAATCAGGATTCGCTAACCATTGAATCGGGGTGTCAATGATACTCAGGTTAAGCAAGATCGCATTTAAATACCCAGATTCATCACCGGAAAAAATAATTCGCCACATCACCGCCATCGCCACCCCTGCCGTTAACGATGGCGAATAAATGACGAGGGTTAAAATCGTCCGTAACTTATGAGGAATTTGTGCGAGTAACCAGGCAAGGAAAAAGCCTAGTAAATAACCTATCGGTCCGACCACCACCGCAAAGGTAATCGTATTAGGAATAATCTGTTGCATAAAGGCACTATCGGCGGTAAAAATGGTAATGAAATTGGTCAATCCAACGAATTGCGGAGCATCTAACAAATTAAAATAGGTAAAGGACAAAAGCATCCCCATCAACACAGGAATCGTAATAAACACCATAAAGGCAAGGACATAAGGAAGAACAAATAAACTTCCCGTGCGATTATCTTTATATTTTTTAAACGTCAATTTATTTGTCATGTGTTCGTCCCAACCCAACGATCTAAGGTTTCTTTGGTGGGTAATACATAAGGTTTAAGGACATTCCCTTGATTATCGATGAAACGGAATTCAATCATCTTACGGCGAATTTCTTTATTCACAATGACGAGGCTATCTTCAATCGCGGTGCGAAGATTGACGCCTTGATAAACTACTTTGTTCCAAATATTGGATAACTCACGTTCCACCATGTAAGACGCGGGAGTTTTAGCCGTATCATCAATCCATTGCCATTGGTCTAAAATCGTTTGCCGATGCGCTTCATCCCAGGACATTTGGGCAAATGCTTCGCGGTTAGATGAGTTCCATAAATATTCAGGACCATAAGCAGAAATGAGATTTTCAGCATAATCTAATTGGGTCGAAGCAGAGGTCCACCACTTCAGGAAAGACCATGCTTCTTGAGGTTTTTCTGTATTTTTAAACATCATCGCGGAGGTTGAACTGCCATCAAAAGAACGGTTAATCACGCCATCTTGTACAATCCCGGGTAATGGGGCAATGTTCCATAATCCAGCGATTTCTGGCGCCGCATGAAGTAAAGAAATATACATCCCAAAATCACCAATCCCAATTGGTAGTCTTCCATATCGGAACTCGTTATAAAAACTCCCCACTTCTAAAGGTAAGGAGTAGGTAGTGTATAAATCTGTCATCAAGGTTAATGCTTGAATGGTACGTGGATCATCATACGCACCCCTTAACGCATCATCGCTAAAGATTTGTCCACCAAATTGGCGTATAAACGGCATCGTTAAGACAAACGCTTTAAAGGCATTCGTGCTTGATAACATCGAATAAAAATTCATGCCAAAGCGTTGAAGTTCAGGAAGGATACCAATTACCTCATCCCACGTGGAGGGGACCTCTAAGGCTAACCGATCCATCACATCTTGCCGATAAAACAGTAAATAAAAGTTTTGCGTTTCTGGGATACCAAACACCCCATCTTGGTAAATGAGTTGGGTAAAGGATCCGGGATAGAAGCGGTCTGATACTTCCCGGAAATCAGGGAAGGTAGATAAATCATACACATTATTACGGATAGCGAAATCATATGGCCGCCAGCCAGCGATGCCCATGGCGATATCCGGTTGTTGATTGGCACTGCTAGCCAAAATTAATTTATCTTCATTAGGATTAATGTTGACGCGAACAGGAATCCCTGTCAGCGGGGTGAATTGATCATCCACCATTTGTTGAAG
>JBMTFA010000047.1:0-7034 GCA_049433705.1 Bacilli bacterium | reverse complement strand
ATAAGATATACCAACCAACATAACTTAAATCTAACAAGAATAATTGCATCTTCTTGCCATCCATTATTTTTCTTGATTTAGTAATGGCGTCAACGGGCTGAATATTTGGTTCGTTCACGAGTAAGAACGAAGTCATCGCATAACTGTAAGATTTGATAATCCCAGGAATGATAAAAAGTAGCGTCCATAAGGCAAGAAAGACATTCGTGATAAACATCAATAGTGGTGCTTTAATTGGTTGATCCTTAATGCTACTTGTTAATACTTTTTCAATATCAGGTTGTTCATTCTTAGTCACACCAATCATCATTTTGGTAAAACCATAGGTGACATAACCCGATACAAATAGAGCAATCACACTAAATAAAAGATTGAGCGCGGGAACACCTGGATCAATGACTTCTAAGGTATTTTGATCAATCGTTGGCCCAAAGGTTTGACCAATACCGGTAACAATCCCTAAGACAATTGAAAAAATCAGACCAACCAAGAAAATATTTAGAATCTTTCCTTTTGTTAGTTCTCGTCCAGACGCGCGATATTCAGTATTTGCTTTCATTTATATTCTCCTTTTTTAATTCTAACACTTAAGAGATTAATTCTTATTAAATGATTTTTAGACAATAAGGAAGGTTTGTAAAAGTTGCTTACTTGCGTCTAATAAAACTTGGGACTTATGTGTTTCATTATTGACTTGAACCACAATAGTTTCTGATGTTGCCACCAGTTTTCCATCTTGATATAAGTTGGCTCCAACCACGAGGGAACTATTCCCAATCCGAAGGATACCCGTACCAATATCTACCTTTCCTGGCCAATGAATTTCTTGAATTAATTCTAAGGTGACTTTAGCAACCACAAAACTACAATCAGTAGATAAGAAACCGTTATTCGCATTGTAGAGCAACTCCACCCGACCGGTTTCAAAATAGGTGCCAAAAACCGCATTATTCACATGGCCTTGGCGATCAGTATCTCGATAGCGAATTTTATCAAATGTTACAAAGGGAAATTGGTCTAGTTGCATCTGTTTTAAGCGCATGAGGGACACCTCTAGTTTAAGCATAAACGATTTTAATTATTTATGAATGCGATATATTATCTTTTGAGGTAAACATATGAAAACAGATAACGTTCAATTAAAGTTTGCGAATACATTTGTTGGTTCGATGACATCCCCAAGTGGACAAGTGGTGTTAGGACAACAACCGGATGGGATGGCGCCCTATCATTTACTCTATGGTGCAGTTGGTTCTTGCTTTTATTCAACCTTTTTAAGTATCGCCAACAAAAAGCGATTGAGTTTTCAAGATGCCCAATTAGAAGTTAGCGGTATCAAGCGTGATGCGATTCCTGCCACCCTAGAATATTTAAAAATCGAAATGACCATTCGTGGTGGAAGTGACCAAGCGCAACTCTTATCTGCAGCAGAATTAGGGGCCAAATATTGCTCTATTCATGAAACGATCAGCAAAGTCGCCAAGATTGATTTAGTCGTCAACTTCGCTTCTTAATGAATCTACCTCCACTTTTTTTACAACGTATCGCGGCCCAACTTGGGGCAAAAGATTTTTCCTCATTTGTAAAGGTGGCTCATCAACCAGCCCTTGCTGGGATTCGTGTTCACAAAGGTGAAGTGTTGTATCGTGATAAACTCGCAAATAAAATACCTTGGCACCAACATGGTTATTATGTGGAAGCTAGTTTTTATGACGGGCATCATCCATATCATCACGCTGGTGCTTTTTATTTCCAAGAACCTTCGGCAATGGTTGCAGTTCCTTTACTTGAGATTCATCCAGATGATATCGTCTTAGATTTAGCAGCAGCACCCGGTGGCAAATCCACCGATATCGCTAGCTATCTTGGGTCAGATGGCTTCTTAATTGCCAATGATATTGATACAAAACGCGCCCAAATCTTGATGCACAATGTTGAACGCATGGGATTATCACAAGGAATCGTGACGCAACACGATCCGCAACACTTACCTGTCTTGCTGCCTCATTATTTTGACAAAATTCTATTGGATGCCCCTTGTAGTGGTGAAGGGATGTTCCGAAAAGACGCTGGGGCGATTACCAATTGGTCTCCTGAACACGTTGAAACATGTGCCGTTCGCCAGGAACATTTATTAGAGATTGCTGTTCAATTACTGAAACCAGGTGGAAGAATTGTGTATGCCACTTGTACATTTTCTCCACAAGAAAACGAACAGTTAATTCAACGTTTCCTCACGAAGCATTCTGAGTTCACCTTGATTAATCCAACCTTTGGAGAAACGAAAACAACGCAAGGCGTAGGTGCTAAATTATGGCCCCACCAAATCCAAGGAGAGGGACATTATGTTGTAGGTCTACAACATAAGGGTGGAAAACCACCTCGAATAAGCTTCACACACAAAATGAGAAATCCACAACTCCCTCAATGGTTACAGTTTGCAGCATCCAATTTAAAAACCAAAGAAATTGCACCGAATTTTGTACTTGAAGATCGCTTATTTATGATTCCTAAACGGTACCAATACCATCGCGCTTTGCACACCTTAAGAGCAGGTGTATTCATGGGTGAGGTTGATAAAAATATCTTCTATCCCTCCCATCATTTAGCCCACGTGCTTACACTTGATCAAGTGAAGCAATCGATGAATTTGTCATCAAATGATACTCAATTAAATCAATATCTTCGCGGAGAAGAACTACCAACACAATGTGAAGACGGCTGGGTGTTGGTCGCAATAGACGGGATGAGTTTGGGTTGGGGAAAAGCAAGCCAAGGAAGACTCAAGAATCATTATCCTAAAGGGTTAAGATTGAACCAATCGTTGGTAAAGCGATAAATACATTTGACTCGCTTTTTGCCAATCATTGTTTTGATGGTAAGCGTTGATTTGTAGTGATTTGAGCAAGGGTTTATTTTCAAACACATCCATCGCTTGTTTCATCGCCCAACCCAGGGAATCCCCGGTGTAATGTAAAAAACTAAACCCAGTTGCTTGTTGACCATGGGCGGCATAACCCTTAACCGTGTCGATTAAACCACCCGTTTCCCTGACAATGGGTAAGGTGCCATAACGCATCGCAATCATCTGGGCGATACCGCAAGGTTCAAACATAGAAGGCATTAAGAAGAAGTCACTACTCGCATAAATTTGATGTGCGACCGGATTGTTATAACCAAGGACAATTCTTACCGCTTTAGGATACTTTTGTTCAAAGGATTTGAGGCGTTCTTCTAAGGCCATTTCTCCTGTGCCTAAAAACATGAATTTTGCCCCACGGCTGACGAAAAAATCTAGATTATCAAGAATTAAATGAATGCCTTTTTGAAAGGTGAGGCGACTGACTAAACCAAATAACGGATATTGGGGGTGTTCTAAATCAAAGCGTTTAAATAAATCGGTTTTGTTTTGATCTTTGTTTGTTTGCAACGTTTGAAGTTGAATCGGCTTGGTTAAATGTGGGTCAAGAAGTGGATGCCATTCATCTGTATCAATGCCATTAAGAATACCGACAAACTTATCTTGATAGAGCTGAAGTACAGCATCTAAACCAAAACTACCATCAGGGGTTAAGAGTTCCTTGGCGTGCGTTGGCGACACTGTGGTAATGAAATCTGCATCGATGATGGCAGCTTTTAACGTTGAGGCTTGGTCTTTAAATCTTAGTTGACCATTTTCATATAACGCCATCGGTAAGTTATAAAAATCTTCAATGAGTGGTGGTGGAAAATCGCCGACAAAAGCGGGACTATGAATCGTCAGCACAAACCTCATTTTTTGATAAAAAAGATTTTGCGAATCTTGGGTTTTAATCAAGGTGGGTAACATCCCAGCAGGCCAGTCGTGAAGATGCACAATGTCCGCTTGAAAATTAACCACTGGCATCATGTGTCTTACCGCGTGGACAAATGCCGCCCAGCGTTCGTGTTCATCGGGATATCCATAAATACCATCTCGATCAAAATAATAAGGAATATCAACAAAAAAGTAAGTCATCCCATCAAGGGTTGTTTTTAATAAACTAACTTTGTGTTTTCGCCAAGATAAAAAGACATCGAGGTGACCGATAAAGGTCAGCTGGTATTTTTCTTGGTAACGGAGGCTCTTATAAAATGGCAAAACAATTGCCACGTCTTGACCTTGTTTGGCTAAAGCTTTGCCTAGGCTATAGACGACATCACCTAATCCACCAACCTTGATCAACGGGTTAGCTTCGGCGGCGACCATGAGAATCTTCATTACAATTTTTCTCCCTGTTTAATATAAACAGGTGTTTCTTTGCCTGCAAGAAGTTTAGTCTTGTCTATTCGCACATACTTATCAAGAATTGCGTTTTGGATCACCACATCTTTTCCTACACGACTATTGGAAAATACAATGGCATTTTCTACCTTTGCGCCTTCTTCAATGACCACGTTGCGCGAAATGATGGAATTAATGACGGTGCCATGAATCGTTGCGCCATTGGCAATCATGCTATTTTTAATCAAGGATTTTTCCCCAAAGCGTGCGGGTGGTGTGTTATTAGAAATGGTATAGATTGGCCAACGTTCATCAAAGACTTTACTGCGGAAATTGTAATCAAGAAATTCCATCGATTGAGCAAAGTAAGCGGTGAGACTATCAAAGGCTCTGACATACCCACTATGACGATAACCACCAAAGGATAAACTTTCTTGACCTAATAAATATCGCAGTAATTCTTTAATGCCATAGGTTGCAGAAATCCGTGGTGCCATTTCGAACATGGCGTCCAAGAAGTCTCGAGAAATGATATAAGTATCTAAACTGATGTCGAGTTCATCTTTATTTCTCTGGTTTTGCACCAACTTTGTAATCCGACCTTGGTGGGTAGTCACACTATCCGAGTAGAGGCATGATTGTTTGCAGTTTTTCATTTTTGCATAAACAATCGTGACTTTTTCTTTTTGGGCGATATGTTGTTGGATGATGGGTTGGAAATCAATCGTGTAGAGCATATCCGAAGGCGCAATGACCACATAGTCAGGCTGATAATCTAATAGTAACCAATCATTTGTTCTTAAATTATTTAAATCATGGTTATATAAAGGATTGTTTAAATGCTTGTCGTTATATAAAACAACTTCAAATCCAAGTTTAGTGTTGGTGTTAAACACATTGGATGATCCAAGGTGTTTCATGATTGAACGGGGTTGTGATTCCACGAGGATACCAACCTTATCAATGCCTGAGTTTGAAAAATTAGAAAGCGTAAAATCCATCAAGGCGTAGCGGCCAAGAAAACTGGTTGAACCTAATGGACGGTTTTCGGTTAACGCGCCCAGTTGTTTGCCACCATGAAGATTGCAAAACCCCATGATTTTTGCCATGGTTATTTATTCACCAACACAATGTTGGTTCCACCGTTAACCGATTGATCGACTTTTAAATCTGGGGCGACAATCACACGTTTTAAGGTTACGCCAGATTTAATCACACTTCCTGGCATCACCACCGAATCAATCACACTTGCACCTTCTTCGATGGTGACATCGTTGAAGATGACACTGTGGTCAACGGCACCAAAGATAACCGCACCTTGATTAATCAAGGCATTTTTTACTTTTGCTTTTTCTCCGTGGTATTGCGGTAAGCTTCTTGTATCTTCTGTGAATAATTTTAAGTCATCATTTAACAGCAAAGCTTTAGCATCCGTTCGATCAATGAGATCGATATTAGCTTCCCAAAGCGATTCAATCGTTCCCACATCCCGCCAGTAGCCTTCAAAAGGATAAGCAAGTAAACGTTTTTTTAATTTCAATAAGTTTGGAATGATGTTTTTACCAAAGTCGTGCTCAGAGGTTTCATCTTTTGCGTCGGCAATCAGTGCTTGTCTTAAATCTTTGTAGTTAAAGATATATATCCCCATGGATGCAAGAGTGGATTTGGATTGGGTTGGTTTTTCTTCAAACTGGGTAATCATATTATCTTTATCCACGCTCATAATCCCGAAGCGGGATGTTTCTTTTTTATCCACATTAATCACGGCCACCGTTAAATCTGCGGTTGCCTTTTTGTGGGCGTCTAGCATCCATTGATAATTCATTCGGTAGATATGATCTCCAGAAAGAATTAAAACATAAGTGGGTTTGAGGGTATCAAGAAAGTCGATGTTTTGAAAAATCGCATCTGCGGTACCGCGATACCAAACATTACCTTCTTCGGTTTGCCGAGGGGGTAAGGTGGCGGTTAATGAATGGATGCCATTAAGACCCCATTTTTCACCGTTACCAATATAGGTGTTGAGTAAGATAGATTCGTATTGGGTAAGTACCCCAACGGTATCAATACCACTGTTGGCACAGTTCGATAAAGGGAAATCAATAATGCGATATTTACCACCAAAACTAACTGCAGGTTTTGCAATCTTTTTTGTTAGGGTTTCTAATCGAGTCCCTTTTCCGCCGGCGAGCAACATGGCGACCAATTCTTTTTCCAAAGAACATCACCTCTTTTGTATTAATTTTAACATGAAGTAACGGATATAATATGAGGACAATGATTCACCAACTTAAAACAGATCTATTCTCGGGCAAAACCACTTCCGTTGATTTAGTGAAAGCGGCGATTGCACTTAATCAAAAGTATCTAGACAAACGAGCATTAGCATTGATTTCACCCAACGCATTAGCGTTAGCGGCTACTCGAGATGAAGAACGAAAACAAGGGAAAATCAAAGGCCCACTTCACGGGATTCCTATTGTCATCAAGGACAATATTTGTTATGCAGATGGCACCCCTACCACAGCAAATAGTTTTGCTTTGGCAAACTTCTTTCCTAAAACCAATGCACCGTTGGTTGATTCGTTAATCAATGCTGGTGCAGTTATTTTGGGAAAAGCTAATTTATCTGAATTTGCCTATTTTATGGGTGATGAAAAAATGCCTTCTGGGTATGGTTCGATGTATGGCCAAGTCAAACATCCTGTTGATGAAAGTATTGATCCTTATGGTTCGAGTACAGGAAGTGCGGTCGCAGTGGCTCTTGGCATTGTACCGATTGCCATTGGTA
>JBMTFA010000046.1:0-7057 GCA_049433705.1 Bacilli bacterium | reverse complement strand
TATTTGAGTAGGATTTAGCATGGACCGCGTTTTCCATCGCCGCCATCCAATTGATCACAGCCTTGCGTTGATGTTGACTATCTGGCATTGAACGGGATACAACTGGCATCCCAACATCCCCTTGATAGGTATCCAAGAAGGTGAGAATTAATAGGTTAAGGGAGTACGCGTGTTTGACTTGGTCATTTAATAATTTCCAAACGAGCAAATCCGATTGTAATGAAATATCCTCAGGCCGCCAAAATTGAGAAAGATTTTGTTCATAAAATTGTTGGGTAAAGGTGTCATCGGTACCATTCCAGTTGGCACCGGAAAACTCTACCTTGGGATTAAAAATAAGGGGTTTGAAAACTTCTTTTGGTTGTTTGCTCATATGCTAACTCCTTCGTGAATTGATAGGATTATACAACACAAGACTCACACTCTTCAATTTTAAGTTTTTGAGTGCGAGTGTAGTAAAGCGTTTTGATACCTTGGTACTGGGCATATAAGTAATAACGAATCAGTTCTTTGGTGGTGACATTCGAGGTAATCCCTAACTCAAAGGAGATGCCTTGGTCAACATGCTTTTGCGCGGTAGCAATCACATCAATCACTTTAAAGTTATCAATGCGATAGGCACTTTCATACATGAATGCGGCTGTATCTAAAGCCGGCATGGGAAAATAGGTTTTAGAATTCCCATACGTCCGTTCTTCAATCAGTTGCTTAATCGGGGTTAATGAAGGCGTTGCCGACATGACGTAGGCAATCGAACCATTGGGAGCAACCGCTAATCGGTGAGAATTATATAACCCATAGGTCATCACATCTTTCTTAAGTTGTTGCCAATCCGCATCCGTAGGTAAATAGATATCTTTAAAGATTTCCTTCACCTTATCGGTTTTTGGTAAGACCGCGCCACGTCCATCAAAGTAGCTTCCATCTGCATATTTACTGGTTTCAAATTGATAGAACTTTTGTTTGGTTGCTTTTGCTTTTTCCATCGAGTGGACCAAGGAATAATAATTGACTTGAGCGAAAAACACATCAATTAAATCGATGTCTTCTTCGGAACCAAAAAGAATATAGTTTTCGGCAATATAACCATGGTGACCCATGATGCCAAAACCAACGGAACGATTTAAGCGGTTGGCTTTCGCCACGGCTGGGACATAGGAAATATTGGTTCTCGTTGACACGGAATTCATCACATCCATGGCCGCGAATACGGTTTCTTTGATCGTATTGTGTTTGATCATGTTGCCCATGTGACCGCTGGCGAGATTACAAGAAATATCCATCCCAATTTGATCTTCTTCTTTTTTGTCATAGTCCGCATAGTGGGACGTAATCGTGGGTTGAAGAATTTCTGTGCAAAGGTTAGAGAATTTTACCGGCATTTTAAGCGGATTCACTTTGTTGACGTTATCCACAAACATAATATAAGGATAGCCAGATTCCCCTTGTAAGGAGGCAATCATATCGAGTAATCGGCGTGGACTCACCTTGCGTTTTCTAACATCAGGATTTTCTACGAGTTTTTCATACCAGTAGTCCATGTTCGTCGACACATCGGCAAAATCAATCCCATACGCCTTATAGACGGTATGAGGATAAAAAACATACATATCTTTATTTTCTTTGGCAAGTTCAATCATCTTATTAGGAATGACCACACCCATCGATAAAGTCTTCACCCGGACATCGTCGTCTGCGTTTAATTTTTTGGTGTTCAAGAAATCTTCAATGTCAGCGTGGAAGACGTTTAAATAAACCGCACCAGCACCGGCACGTTGACCCATTTGATCAGCGTAGCGGAAATTGTTATCTAAGAGTTTAGCAACACCGACAACCCCTTTAGAGACATTCGGGACATCCTTGATTGCTTCGCCTTTTGCGCGTAAGTTGGTGAGGTTGATGGAGACCCCGCCACCAATTTTGGAAAGCTGCATCGAGAACTCAGAAATACGTGCAATATCATTTAAAGAATCGCCTGCTTCTAAAAGGAAGCAAGAAACAAATTCTCCGCGTTTTTTCTTACCGGTATTGAGTAAGGTTGGTGTCGCAGGCACAAAGTCTTGGGCAATCAAACGTTTGATAATATTTTTCGCTAAGGTAAAGTCACCATCTCCATGATAAAGCGCATTCACTGCAAGGCGATCCTCATACCGTTCGAGGAACACTTTTTTGTCCCGGCTTTTTAACGCGTAATCATTATAAAATTTGAAAGCCCCCATATAGGTTGGAAAGCGAAACTTCGCTGCATAGGCAATGTCATAGATTTCCACGATTTGTTCATGGCTATACTTCTTTAAAAAGTCTTCTTCGTAGTAGTCATTTTCTACTAAATAGTCTAATTTTTCCTTTAAAGAATGAAAAAATTGAGTCTTTTTGTTAATTTCATTTAAAAAGTAAGCCCTAACGGCTTCCTTATCCTTTTGTAGATCTTTAAGTTGGCCCTTTTCATCAATCACTTGATTATTGAGTAAGACCCACTCGGGTATGTAATTCTTTTCCATGCCTCTTTGCCTCCAGCCGCTAACGAATAAGCTTCAAGTAGCGTTTTGCTACTTGGAAACCCATTTGGTTTTTGGTGAAAATCATTTTTGACCAGGTGGGGTTGTTTAGTCAATCAAGAAAATGAAGGGCAATTACTAATTCTTTACTATTACATAGTAAAGAACGCATTAAATTTGCCTTAAAATCTTTTGTTAATTTTCTCTTCTTTTTGATTGTGAATTGGTTTTAATTCCTGTGCGCATTTAGTAAGATAACGTTAGGAGAATAATAAAATATGAGATTTACCTTGGCGCCGTTACCCTATGCTTATGACTTTCTTGAACCGATCATCGATGCAAAAACGATGGAAATTCATTATGGAAAACATCATCAAGCTTATGTCACGAATCTTAATGTCGCTTTAGAGAAGCACCCAACCCTTCCAGAGCAAACCATTGAAGCATTATTAAAAAATCTAGAAGCGTTGCCTGCAGATATTCAAACTGCGGTCAGAAATAATGGTGGTGGTCATTTCAATCACACCCTGTTCTGGTCCTTACTCACATCGGAAAAAACTTTTGTGCCACCAAGTGCTACCCTCCTAGCAAAACTCACCCAAGATTTTGGTTCCTTTGAAGCCTTCAAAGAACAATTTGCGAATGCCGCAAAAACAAGATTTGGTTCTGGTTGGGCTTGGTTAATTGTCGACGCCTCAGGTAAATTAAAAGTCACATCGACAGCGAACCAAGACGTTCCTTTTAAGGAAGGTAGACCTGTTTTGGGTTTAGATGTTTGGGAGCACGCATATTATTTAAATTATCAAAATCGTCGCCCAGATTATGTGACGAATTTTTTCAAAATTATCAATTGGAAAAAAGTTGAAGAGAATCTTCGTTAAAAAAATTCCGATTTTTTCCTAAATTTTTCCTTGTAATAATTCCTCATCGTGATAGGATTAAATTACAAGGAGGAAATCTCGCATGGCCACTAAGAAAAAAGCAACGAAGAAACCTGCTCAAAAAGCAAAGAAGAAAGTAGTTGCAAAGAAGAAACGTTAATCCAATTCATTGGATAATGAAAAAGACCATTTGTGAAAGCAAATGGTTTTTCTTTTGTATAATAAAGATAATATGTACGAATCCCCAACCTTTGAAACAATTGCAACCGAAGGCCCTTTAACATTGCGACGATATCGTGAGTTTGCCACGGTCTCTGTCCACGAACCATCGCTACAAGGTTATAGTGGTTTTGGTTATTTGTTTCAATATATTTCGGGACAAAATCGCCAAGGCACCAAGATGAAAATGACGGTACCTGTGATCAATGATCTTGCTAAGAACGAACAAACCATGGAGTTTGTGATCCCTTCCATTCACCAACAAGCCATTCCAGAACCGATGTATGCATCGATGAAAATTAAACATTACCCAGCCCAACTTGTGATTGCCTATACTTTTTCTGGTTACGTACCTAAAGAAAAAATGGAACGCATTATGGAAAAGATGGCAGCCTTTGCCTCAACACATCATTTAACCCTTCAAGGCGATCCAAAAATTGCTCGATATAACGGACCCTATACCTTACCATTTCTCCGTCACAACGAGATTTGGCTTACCGTGACTGCGACTGACAATCCTGGCAAACCCCATACAGCGTAAATTGATGATGCGCTAATTGGAAGTGATGTTTTTTTGCCATCTTTTTTTCAAATGCATCTAATGGGCATTCTTCAAGCGGAATAATTTTTTTACATTGCGTACAAACCAATTGGTGATGATGATGACCATGATCTTTCAACTGATATAGAGGGGTGTTTTCTGTATCTAAATGGAGTTTTTCAATCATGCCAACTTTTAAAAATTGTTCCAACATTCGAAAGACAGTGGAGTGCGAAATTGGTTTCATCTTAGGCTGTTTATTCAAACGTTGATAGAGCTGGTCAAGGGTTAAAGGTTGGTGGGCTTCCAACAAGTGGTACACTCGATCTCTTGCCAGGGTGTTCTTTAGTTGATATTGGTGAAAAAAATCACGATGGCAATCTTGTGGGTATTTCATCTTTTACTCCTTTGCATTAATGAGGTGGCGATTACGGTAACTAACCAGATGACACTATAACTCACGACAATCGTGCTTCCCGTTGGCCAATCTAACCAAAGCGAAAGCAAAAATCCTACCATAAAATTAAGCCCAGCAAGGCCCATGCCTAAAAAGAAGCTTTGTTTAAATCCTTGTTTAAAGTTCATCACAATCAAGGTAGGAAATAATAAGAAACTCGACATTAATAAAGAGCCCGTCGCCCGAATGCCAATGATCACCAACCATGAGGTTAATAAAGCCACACCCATTTGCAGCATGTGGGGCCGATAATGATTGACCTTGGCGAAATCTGGATCAAACGTCATTGCCATCAATTCATGAAACCATAAACTCACCACCGCGATGATGATGATCGCTAGGATCGTAATGGCGAGCATATCGACTTGTCTTAAAAGTAAGAGACTGCCAAATAAAAACTGTTCAATGCTGACATTTTGGTTTGGATTGTTCGCAATGATTAATGTCCCTAACGCAATGGCAGTAGTGGCAATGCCACCAATAATCGTGTCAGAATAACCCTTATTCGTTTGAATTAACCATTGAATGCTCAAAGAAGCTAAGGTCGCAATCAACAAGTTTAACCAAATGGATTGGGAAAAGAAAGTGATGGAAATGGCAACGGCAAAATATGCCACATGCGCCAAACCATCACCAATAAATGCCATTTTCCTTAAGACGATAAAGTGGCCAAGCATACTGGCAAGGATTGCCACCAACAAACCAATGATAAAACCTCTCACAATAAAGTCATATTGGAAAAAACTCCAAAGTTGATTAATGGTCATGATGGTCTCCATGCGTATGAATAAAAGGCGAGATGTTTTCCATTTCACAGAATTTTTTGTAAGACCCATCAAATAATATTTGATGTTCAAGATAAACCACGCGATTGATATGGTCAGAAAAACTAGGTAAATCGTGGGTCACAATCACATAAGGTACTTTCTTTTTCTTTAAGTCATCGAGGATTTGGTACAAGGAATCTTTCCGATTCACATCTAACGAGCTTGTGGGTTCATCCAAAAACACAATGTCAGGTTTTTGCATCATCATTCGCGCGAACAACACCATTTGTTTTTGGCCAAGCGAGAGTAAACCAAATTGATCGTTTTTTAGCGATGTGAGTTGAAATGAGTTAAGCATGGTCTCAATGGTCTTTTGATCCCCACGACTTAACCAACGGGGAAACGCTTTTTGGGAAATTAAACCTTGGGCCACCACTTCTTTCACCGTCATAGGGAAGAGTTTGTCTGTAAGGGACAACACCTGTGGTAAATACCCAATGGTAAGGTTTTTCTTGATCACCACATTGCCTTGGTCGCTATTTACTAAACCGAGAATAATCTTCAATAATGTCGTTTTCCCAGCACCATTGCCACCGACTAAAGCCAAACGATCATGACTCGTAAACGACAAGGAGACGTCTTGAATCACAGGTCGTTGATCAAAAGCAAAGTGAAGATGTTGAATATCAATCAGCGTATTAGTTTTCATTTAAACTCAACGCCTCATAATTAAGCAGCATGAATTCTTGGTAAGTAATGCCTTCATCTCTTTGTATTTGACTAATATTTTCTAATGTCGATAGAAGAGCGGTCATGATATTGGGATTATTTTCAAGTAAGGCATCAATGACCGCTTGATTATCCGTGGAAGAAATATACAATGTTTGACTCGCTAATGATGTCATCAAGTTTTGAAAATCAATCACCGATTGAGCAGTAGGCACCACATCAGAGGAGAAACCTGGGTATGGGGTTAGTACATGAATGTCATATGGCTCCCAATAACCAAACGCGTTATGGCCAGCAAAGACAATCTCAAGTTCTTGATTTGCTGGAACTAATCCTTCATAAAGTTCAACGATGTCTTCAAATGCTTCTTGAAGGAGAACCTTTCGGGATTGAATTAATAAAGAATGCTCTGGTAACAAGGTAATCAATGCAGTTTCGATTGCCTCAAGCATCAACAAACTATTCATCGGATCAAGCCAATAATGTGGATCGACTTCGTGGTCATGGTCATCCAGGGCAAAGAATGGTCTAAGGTGTGAGTGGTTCGCCCCTTCCTCTACATCTTTCAAAACAACCACACTTGATAAATCAATGAGAGAGCCCGCTGCCGTTTCTTCTAGGGCATCCATCCAAGGTTCAAATTCATGGCTCGTATAGAAAATAATCTCTGCGCGATTTAATTGGATTTGCTGGGTTGGGGTGGGTTCGTAATCATGAGAATCCGCACCAGGTGGTAATAAAAACACAACATCAATCAGATCACCTGCAAGCGACCGGGTCAAACTATATTGGGGAAATAAGGTCGCGACAATCAGTAGGTCTGTTTGTGTAGTTGGTAAACAACTGGCTAGCAAAGTAGCAACGAGCAATGGAAAGTACTTTAATTGGATCATGACATCATCCTTTCAGCCAAAAGCACTATATCATGAAATTTACTAAATGCAAATTATTTGCGTTTGGGTTTG
>JBMTFA010000045.1:0-7180 GCA_049433705.1 Bacilli bacterium | reverse complement strand
TATGGAGTGGGGTTGGAATTTGTAAGGTTTGACCTAAAGTTTCGAGTAACGATAGTTTATTGTCATCTAAACGCGCGGTTAAGAAATGGTCATCTAAGGTTTGAATGGCGTTTTCTTGAACATTCTTCATCAGTTCAAATAACTTTCCTTTTTCGGCGAAAACCAATCTGATGTCCATGGTGGATTTTAATCGCTCTAATAATTCACGATGATTTAACACCAGTTCTTGGGGAATTGGTTTACTCCGATAATATTGGGCGATGAGCGAGTGCAATTGTTCATTGCGATCATCAAACGCTTCTACCACATAACTACCTTTTCCCAACAAAACCCCTTGACGAAAAACAAAGACCGCAAGGGATAAATAACCTTCGCGTTCAGCAAAGGCAAAGATATCGCGATCGACTTTATCATCCATTTCCACGAGTTGCGTTTGGGTGACATGCTGAATGTCTTCTAAAATCACTTTATATTCTTGGGCTAATTCATAATTTAATGCCTCTGATGCGGCCAGCATTTTTTCTTCATAAAGGGCGACTTGTTTTTTTACATTCCCTTTTAAAAATTCTGTGATTTCGTCCGCTAAGGCGTTATATACCGTTTCTGGAATATCGTTGATACAAGGTGCAAGGCATTGGCCTAGGTGGTGATATAAACAGGCGACGTTAGGTAGCACATTACATTTTCTTAAGGGAAAGATTTTATTCAGTAAGCTAATCATCCGATAAGCTGAACGAGAACTTGGATAAGGTCCAAAATAATAATATTTTTTATCTTGGTTATGGCGCATGATTTTTAAGTAAGGATCATGGCCTTTTCTCAACGCAATATAAGGATAATGGGAGCCTTCTTTGAGCATAATGTTGTAACGCGGATAATGTTCATGAATTAAATTCATTTCTAAAATTAACGCTTCTTTTTCGGATTGGGTGATGATCGTTTCAAAATCGGTAATATGCATCACCATCGCTTGAACTTTCCCTGATTGAGGCCGAGTAAAATACTGACTGACGCGTTTACTTAAATCTTTGGCTTTCCCAACATAAATAATTTGCTGCTCAAGATTTTTCATCAGATAAACGCCGGGTTTATCTGGTAAATTTTTGATTTTAGTTACAATCAGTGGGGTCATGTTAAATGAATAATGGTGACACCATAGCCAGCTTGTTCACCTTCTCCTTGTTGGATCGTTTTAACGGTCTTTAGCGGTTTGAAAAATTCATAAACCATTTTTCTTAGGGTTCCTGAACCAAATCCATGAATAATTTTGATGGTTTTCATATTTGCCAGTAATGCTTGATCATAATATTTTTCCACCGCGAGTTTTGCTTCTTCAAACCGCATCCCTATGATATTAAGACTGGTTGGCGCTTTGGTCGCTTTCATATTGGTCATCCGTGATGACGTAGAGACTTGTTTTTTGGGTGGGGTGGTTTTGATCACTTGGTGTTTTTTGACTTTGACCGTTAAACCATCACTGGTCACCATGATGATTTGTTGCCCGTTAAGTTGAGTAATTCTTCCTACTAACCCGGTGGCAGTTTCTTGAACATAATCTCCAACTTGTAAATCAACGGCTAAAGAGGGGGAAGTTTCACTCGCTTGGTCAGGATTTTCTAAGGCCTTTTTTAAGGCAATCGCTTCATGGAGTTTAAGGTCCGGATTGGCGAGCGCTTTAATCGTGGCTTCCACCTTGATGAGGGTTTCTTCTAGAAGCGCTTCTTGTTTGCTTGCTGTATCTTGGGCAAATTTTGCTTGCAGCATTTCAAAGTTTTTACTTTGAATCGCTAACGCCTTTTGTTGATTGATAAGCGCTTGTTTTTCTTCGAGCAAGGTAAGTTTTAATTTTTCAATCGCTTGGAGTTCACCCTGAAGTTTTAAGAAGGTTTGTTGTTCTAAACTCGCTTGTTGCGCTGCCAAATATTTTTCAGCATGCGCGACCACTTGTGGCGCTAGTCCATACCGTTTTGCCATGATCAACCCATAACTTTTTCCTGGGACACCCAGCACAAATTGATAGGTGGGTTGAAGTTTATCTTCATCAAACTGCAAGGAAGCATTGACCATTCTTGGTTCTTGTAAGGCTAACGTTTTTAACCCAGGGAAATGGCTGGAGACAATCACAAAGGCACGTTTGGCTTGTAAGTGAATGAGTAATGAACGGGCAAGCGATTCGCCTTCTTTTGGATCAGTTCCGGTGCCAAGTTCATCGATTAACACCAAGTCATTCGGTTTGACTTGATCGGTTAAAGGCACCAATTGTTGAATATGTCCAGCAAATGTAGAAAGATTTTCTAACACACTTTGTTGATCACCAATATCCGCGTAGATGTGTTTAAAGTAAGACAAGAGCGCTGGTTGTTTGGTTGGTAATGGGATGGCAAGTTGATGGAGGTATACGAATAAACCTACAGTTTTCATCGCCACCGTTTTGCCACCAGCGTTAGGCCCAGAAATAATTACAATCGATTGCTTTTCAGTGAGACGAAAATCATTGGCAATGACCACGGATGGATCAATCAGTGGATGTCTTGCGCCAAGAATTTCGATCATTGGTGTAGGTGATAGATTGGCAACATGACCTTGGGTTTCAATGCCAAATTTAGCTTTGGCTTGAATCGTATCTAGATAACTAATCCGTAGATTATTGACGCGAATGGCGTCAACATCTTTTAAGACGAGTTCGGTCAGCATTTTTAAAATCACAAAGATTTCTTCTTGTTCTTCCCCAATTAAAAGTTGTTTTTCTAACGCAAGGTCAACCAGAGGTTTAGGTTCAATAAACGTGGTTAAACCGGTACTAGAAACATCATGCACCATGCCAGGAACGGAGCCTTTACTAGATGTTGACACCGGTAAAACAAAATGACCATTTCTAACGGTATAAAGAGGTTCAGTTAAATGGCTACTATAGCGAACGACTAAACCTTGAATCATGCTAAGCATTTGCGCTTCCATAACTTGAAGGCGTTTCCGAATACGAAAGAGGTTATCACTAGCGTGATCATCAATCGTCCCTTGCGGGGTTAAATTTTTTTGTAAGATGGTTTTTAAAAGTTTTAGTGGGAACAAGCCTTTCCATAAAGGGGCAAGGTTGGGAAAATCTGGTTTGATGGTTTGCACAAAAGCGAGAATTTTTTCGACCGTTTGTAAATCTAAACTAATCGCAAGTAATCCTTCAATGGTGATCACACTGCCTTTTTCAATGAGGGATATGATCGGGTGCAAATCATGACTTTGCCCAATCGGTAATGGGGCAAAGCGTTGCATCAACCGCATCATGTCGTCGACTTCTTTTGCTTTTTGGGTTAAAAGGTTTTCTTCCAAAAATGTCGTATCGATGACATCCTGTTTACCAATGGTGGTTTTTGCGTAACCTTGTATCCGGCTTAAGATTAAGGGAATTTCTAAGATATCAACTAGCGATTTCATCTTATTTTCACTATATCATTTCTGCGCCCTGACTTTTGGGTTCAATGTTATAATGATAACAGTGAAAAATATTTCCCCAAGCACGAAGACTCTTTTAGTAACGGAGGATGTTTTCTTAGCGATTAAAAAGCTTTATCAAGACCAGGAAGCGAAGTCGCCTCACCCTTCCATCGTCTTTTTTGCAAAGCTCGATGACTTCACGGTCTCGGTTTATCAACCAAAATCAGAAAAATATAAGGTCCTTTACCAAGGATTTCACTTTGATGAAGATGCTGCCCTTTGGCTTAAAAAAACCCCGATTAAACAAACGTCGAATACCCACTACGGGAGTGATGAAGTTGGCACGGGTGATTTTTTTGGCCCGGTCGTGGTGACCGCTAGTCTTGTCCAAGAAAAAGATGTCGCTTTCTTAACCGAACTCGGTGTCACCGACTCTAAATTGTTATCCGATGCTTCCATCTTAAAAATCGCAGACCAAATGACAGGTAGAATTCCCCATGTGACAACGATTATCAATCCTTTAAAATATCAAGCGATGGTGGCCAAAGGCTATAACCTCAATGAGATTAAAGCAAAGTTACATCACCATGCCTTATTGACCTTAAAAGATAAAGTGAATGTTGATGCGCCGATGGTGATTGATCAATTTGCTAGTGAGGAAAAATTTCAAAGTTATCTTAAAGATGCAAAACCCATTCCCCACTTACAGTTAAAAGAAAAAGCCGAACTTTCTTATCTAGCAGTCGCAGCGAGTAGCATTCTGGCGAGAGCGAAATTTGTTCGGGCGATGAATGACATGGGAAGAATTTTCACGGTGAAATTACCGTTTGGTGCCTCCGATAAGGTCGAGCAGTTTGCCCTAGAATTTGCCCAACATCATGGTTTAGAAACTTTAAAAGGCCTGTGCAAAACAAACTTTAAAACCTTAAAGCGCATTGAAGCAAAATTACGATCTTAACTTGGTCAAAATCGCTTGAAAATAATTTGGAAGTGGTGATTGAAACGTCATCACTTTTTTTGTCGTTGGATGCACCAAGGTTAATTGGTATGCATGCAAGAGTTGCCCATCGGGATGTAGGGGATGTTTTTGATGACCATATACCGGATCACTTTCAATGGGATGATGAATAAAATCCATGTGAACACGAATTTGATGAGTTCTTCCTGTGGCCAAATGGCACATCACCAAGGTATGTTTGGCAAACTTTTCAACCACGGTAAAACTCGTTTCAGCAGGTTTCCCCTCGGCGATGACATCCATCGCTAATCGATCATCTGGATCGCGACCGATTGGGGCGATGATTTTTCCTTTGTTTTCTTTGATGATGCCGGTGACAAGCGCATAGTAATCGCGTTTCATGGTTCGTTTCTTTAATTGTTCCGCTAATTGGCGATGCGCTTCATCATGCTTGGCCACCACCAATAATCCCGAGGTATCTTTATCCAACCGATGGACAATACCAGGACGCAGTTCGCCGTTAATACCACTTAAATCTTTTAACTGAAAAAGTAACGCATTCACTAAGGTGCCTGTGCGATGCCCGGCTGCAGGATGGACAACCATCCCTTGCGGTTTATCAATGATGGCAATCGCCTCATCTTGGTAGACGATGGTTAAGGGAATATTTTCGGGTAAAAGGTGACTCGCTTCATTGGCAAAAGGAAGCATCGTGATGTCATCGGTCAAAGATAAGCGATAACTTGCAGGTTTGACTTGACCATTGACCAAGACTTTCCCTTGATCAATCAGCATTTGCCATCGGGCGCGGGAATGCCGCGTATCGACTTTGGCTAACCACTGATCAAGGCGTACGCCAACAAAGGTTTCGGTAATTTTCATGACGATTTTTTCTCAAACAATGTGGCAACGATTAAGACAATTACACCAATGGTCAAGGCACTATCCGCCACATTAAACGTGGGGAAAATATAGGTGCCAAAGCGAAAGGAAAGAAAATCAATCACGCCTTCAGGAAAGAAAGTGCGATCGACCCAGTTACCCCAAGTGCCAGATAAAAATAAAGTAATTCCGACATGGTTCCAAACGGTGGTGTGTGGAAAACTCTTAAGATAAACATAACCAAAGCCGATACCGACTACGGTAGAAATGATGGCGAGAATCCATTGATTACCCGCGAGTATCGACCAAGCCGCACCGGTATTTCGAGAATAGGCAAGGTGGAAAAAGCCATCAATCACAGGGACATTGACCTGTGTTATTGCGGCCCATTGCTTGGTAATCAGATCAAGCAGCAGTACACCCAAAAAAAGGAAGGCGTAACGTGAACGCATAAAGGCAAGCAGGGAAGCTTTCATGGTTTGAGTACCGACAGGCATCGATCACACACATGGTGTTCTTCAAAGGCATGAAGGGTAGAAAAATAATTCCAGCAGCGTGGACATTTTTGTCCCCCTGCAGAAACGGCAGTTGCCTTGATGTCTTGACCTTTATGGACATGGACTTCACTGGCGATAAACAAGCGATTTAATTCTCGAGCGTCTAAAGCTTTTAACTGGGAGGCCATCGATGCAGGAACCGTTAACGTTAATGCAGCCTCTTGAGAGGAACCAATTTGATTGCTCGCCCGTAATTGTTCTAAGGCTTTATTGGCAACTTCTTTGATCGTCATCAATTGGGCAAATTGGTCCTGTTCTTCTTGGCAATCTTTGGGCATCTTGGGATAATCAAGCAGTTGAGAAACCGGGACAGTTTTATCGGAAAACATTTGATACACTTCATCCATCGTAAACGGCATAATCGGGGTCCATAACGTCAATAACCGCATCGTTAATTCATATAAGACATGTTGAACTTGTAAGCGTCGAACTGATGTTTTTGCTTCGCAATACAGAATGTCTTTGGTCATGTCTAAATAAAAGGCAGAGAGATCTTGGGTCATAAAGGTTGTCAGGGTTTGGGTTGCTTCCGAAAAGTTATACGCATCCATTGCTAATTTCACCGTTTTGGTCACCGCGTTCAATCGACTGATGATGAGATGATCAACCCAGGAAAAGTTTGTGATTGGGTGTTGTTTTGGTGAAAAGAAAGCATCACCATCACTTAAATTGCCGAGCATAAATTTAAAGGTATTGCGAATTTTGCGGTACGCTTCCGCATTGCCTTTAAAGATTTCTTCACTCGCCCGGGCATCCGCAGTGTAATCAATGCTAGCCGCCCATAGACGCATAATATCAGCACCATACACTTGCATCATTTTGAGTGGATCGATGCCGTTGCCTTTTGACTTCGACATTTTTTCGCCTTTACCATCGACCACGAAACCATGGGAAACAATTTGTTGATAAGGTGAAATGCCTTCCGTGGCAACGGCAATAATTAAGGAAGAATTGAACCAGCCCCGGTATTGGTCAGAACCTTCTAAATATAAATCCGCGGGGAATTTCATTCCTCTTTCTTTTAATACACCCATCGCACTGGAACCTGAATCAAACCAAACATCCATGATGTCAGTTTCTTTTTTAAATGCTTGATTAGGAGACGAAGGATGCGTATAACCAGGTGGCAATAAATCCATCGGACTCGCCTCAAACCAATAGGAGCTTCCGTGTTTGGCGATTAGGTTTTGAATATGGTTAAACACCTTGGCGTCGATAATCGGTGACCCATCTTCATGATAAAGAATGGGAATGGGAACACCCCAGGTTCGTTGCCGAGAAATACACCAATCGCCGCGTTCTTTGATCATGTTATGGATGCGAACTTGACCCCAAGAAGGTGTCCATTTGA
>JBMTFA010000044.1:0-7191 GCA_049433705.1 Bacilli bacterium | reverse complement strand
CGGTATTTTCGATTATCGCTGCGACCCTTTATATGATTAATCAAGCACCCGATGTGGCGATCGCTGAAGTTGCCATCAACGCTGCCATTATTCCGTTAATTTATGTGATTGCCATTTCTCGCCAAAGGGAATTGATCGTCTATGACAAGCTTCATCATGGTGAAGTCAATCCCGAGAAGACCTTTGCCGGTGATATTTACACCTACTTAGATAGTTTTGCTAAAAAACATAAATTACGCCTGAACATTCATTGTGATTTAAATGCTTCTGAAGCCATTGTCTTTCATGAATTAAATGTGGATCTTCTCATCGATCAGGATCCCAAGACCCAGGCCTATATCCTTAAAGGTAAATCCAGTAATGTCTTGATGAAGAAGATCAGCAAAGATTTAAAAGGTCATTCACACATTCGTCTCGCCCTCGTGGAAGAAGGTGAAACCCTTGATTAGGCGTGTGTTGGCGTTCCCCTTATTAATTGTTGTCTTTGCCGTGTTTGCATTGGCATTGTTAGATTATGAAGTGCTTTATCAAGATAGCGCTCGAATTTTTTACCAAACGTTTGGTTATGCGTTGACCGGTTCAATGAATCTTGTCACGGCGATTTATTTGGATTTCCGTTTACTTGATACTTTGTTTGAAGCAGGGATTTTACTGGTCGCGGTGACTGGGGTTAGTTATATTGCCCAACATGAACATGTCGAACACAATCCTTTATTTATGCTTGATCGGTTTAAAATTCCCGAATTGTTTGTGTCATTAGCAAGAATCATTTATCCAATTGTTTTGCTATTTGGCATCTATGTCATCTTTAATGGTCACCTTGCCCCTGGCGGTGGGTTCCAAGGCGGTTCGATTTTAGCAACTGCTTTACTCATTTTGTATTACATTGATTTAAAGAAAAAGACCAACCTGCAACGCATCTTCACGATTGAAAAGTGGCTTTACCTCTTGCTATTAGGCATCAGTATGGTAAGTATTTTCACCCGTGGGGTTTGGTTTACCAACTTTTTTCCAGTGGAAAGTGATGCGTTGCTGAAAAGTATTTTCTTAATTGCCCTTAACCTGATCATTGGGGCAAAAGTAGCCTTAGGGTTAACCGCGATTTTTATCGCCTTCTTAAAGGAGGGAAGATAAATGGAACCGTTATTAACCTTGGTGGTCATTTTGATTGGTATCTATGGCTTGATTAGTAGTGAGACCATTATTAAGTCAGTCTTTTGCGCGACGATTGTTGAAGCGGGTGTCATCTTATTATTTTTAAATTTAGGGGCGCTCAATGGGGGTGTGATTCCAATCGTTGATGGAGTTAACATTGTGATTGTCGACCCGATTCCTCAAGCGCTCATGATTACCACGATCGTCATTGGTTCAACGGTCACGGCCTTAGCCTTAATCATCTCGATTAAAGTTTTTCATAACAATGGATCGATTGCCTGGAAGGATATCACCAAATGATGATGCATATCCCTGTCCTGCTATTGTTCCTTCCAATCGTGATTGCGATTGTGATGTATTTGGTAAAAAGTTCACACATCCATTGGTTAGTGTTTCCCTTACAAATCACCTTAATCATTGCCTTTATATTTTATGTGCTTGCCTATCAGCAAGATGCTTCCATAGGTTTCCTCATCTTTGGTGGTTGGGATGAAACGATTGCGATTAGTTTTTATCTTGATCCCTTAAATTTAACCTTTATGGGTCTGACATTGTTTTTCTTTACCATCATTTTCTATTACGCGTTTAAAGCAAATTATCACGAAAAGAAATTTTTCTTTTTCCTTGCGTTTTTAGAAGCCGTCTTTCTTGGCTTATTAATGAGCAATGATTTATTTAACATCTTTGTCTTTTTAGAACTGATTGCGTTACTTGTTACCCTTTTGATCACCTATCGTAAAGGGGAAAATGCGTTAAAAGCGGGGTTACAATATTTACTGTTAACTTCGGTTGCATCGATCTTTTATCTTCTTGGAGTGCTCTTACTTTACTATGTTTTTGGTCATATCAATCTTCAACTCATGAAGGCAAGCATGCTGACAGTGATCGACACCAATATCGTCAAACTTGCGTATGGCTTAATGATCGCCGCGTTTAGTTTAAAGGCAGCATTATTGCCCCTTTATGTTTGGTTGCCTAAAGCACATGGGGTGGCCATTTCTAGCATCTCGGCATTACTGTCTGGATTAATTGTCAAAGCTGCCCTGTATTTATTCATGCGGATTCATGGCGAAATGTTCCACGCCCCTTATGGGTTTGCCACGGTGTTATTTTGGCTTGGATTAGTATCTGCCCTCGGTGGCGTAATCCTCGCCATGGTGCAAAAAGATTTAAAACAAATTCTTGCTTATCACACCGTTTCACAAGTGGGCTTAATGATCATGGGCTTATCGTTTGGTGAAGGGACTTCGTTTATCGGTGGCTGGATGCATATCATCCATCATGCCATCTTTAAAGGGTTATTGTTCTTAGCCGCTGGGGTGATTATCAAAGCCTATCAAACGAAGAAAGTCTATGAAATTAAAGGGGTGTTCTCGACCCTACCTTGGACAGCAATCTTGCTTATTGTCGGGATGTTATCGATTTCAGGCGCGCCTGGCTTCAATGGTTATGTATCCAAATCAATGATGAAATATGCCTTCAAAGATGACGTGGTAAAAATGTTTCTCTTCAATGTGATTAATTTAGGAACGATCATTTCCTTTAGTAAAGTCGCGATGATCTTATTTGGAAAACCATTAAAGAAAGTGTTGGTAAAACGTGCGAGTGTCACCCAACATATTCCGATGACGATTCTTGCCCTTACGTCGCTGGTGATTGGGTTATTTTATCAACCAATCTTACAATGGATCTATCAATTTGAAGCGTACGCGATTCATTTAGAAAATGTTGACGTTTATTTAGAATATGTATTTTGGATGTCGTTAGGTTTTAACCTTTACTACTTTGTCATTCGTAAAGATTTCCGGCCTCTGGCCAAGTTACGCGAGTTTACCATCAGCTTCCCAACGGCGAATTTCCTCTTTCTTGTTGTCGTTGTCTCCATTTTTGCCATTCTCTATCTTGGTTAAGATTGAAATATCACCTTGGATTTGCTAAAGTGAATAAGCAATTTGGGGCTGTAGCTCAGCTGGGAGAGCGCCTCCATGGCATGGAGGAGGTCGCGAGTTCAATCCTCGTCAGCTCCACCAAATTTGCGAAAAGAAAAAGCTTCCGATGAGGAAGCTTTTTTTGTTCGAGTTGTTTGGAGTTTACCGGTAATCAAGATTGGTTAAGGCGAGTAAGGTTTTCATGTCGTCATGATCTAATTTAAAATCAAGCAACCCGTTTTCTCGAATCCGTTCTGGATGGGTGGATTTCGGTAAGGTAATCGCCCCAAGATCAACGGTAAATCGAATCGCAATTTGCGCGGGTGTTTTGCCGTATTTTTTTGCAAGGGTATGTAACAATTCAAGTTTAAAGATGCGGCCCGTTGCCAAGGGTGAATAGGCTTCAATGGCAATTTGTTTACTTTCACAATAAGCGCGTAATTCGATTTGGGGTCGACCAATCCAAAGTGGAATTTGATTCACGTGTGGGAGAATCTCAATCCCTTTGAATAACCGTTCTAAATGTTCAATTTCAAAGTTAGAAACGCCGATGCTGCGAATTTTCTTTGCTCGATAGAGTTCTTCCATTGCCTTCCAAGCGGCGATGTTGCCTTGACTGTAGTCAGGGTTGGTTCGCCATTCACTCCATGGCCATGGGGCATGGATTAAATATAAATCAATGTAGTCAACGCCTAAACGTTGCCGGGATTGTTCAAATTCAACGAATGTTTGTTTGTAGTCTTTTATATGGGATTGGAGTTTGGTGGTGATAAAAATCTCTTCACGGCGAATTCCAAAATCTTTAATGGCCCTCCCGACGGAACTTTCATTGCCATAGGCCGCCGCCGTATCGATGTGGCGATACCCAGCAGTTAACGCTGCAAGCGTGGACGCATAGGCATCCTCACCTTCTTTAATTTGCCAAGTGCCAAAACCAAGAACAGGAATCACGACCCCATTACTTAGGGTTTTTGTTGCATTTAATACCATAGATAATCTCCCTAGTTTTATTATACCGATAAGCAAAGCATCCGTATCCTCATTTACTCGGGAAAGTTTATAATAATAAGGAATTTCAGGAGGCTCACATGAAAACCATTTATTTAGCAGGTGGATGTTTCTGGGGTGTAGAAGCGTATTACAAGAAACTTAAAGGTGTGGTGGATACCCAAGTGGGATACGCCAATGGCAATTATCCGAATCCTACTTATGAAGAAGTCTGTGATGAAAAAGCCACGCATGCAGAGGCTGTGAAAGTTGTCTATGATGCAAAAGTCATTAGTTTAGAAAAATTACTTGAGCATTTATTTCGCATTATTGATCCAACGTCCGTGAATAAACAAGGTCATGACGAAGGGGTGCAATACCGCACGGGCGTTTATTTTGAAACAGTCGAAGATGAAAAGGTTGCCAAAGCTTATGTGGCGCGTCGCCAACCTGAATACAAAAAAACTATCGCTGTTGAAATTCAATCGCTGCGCGGATTTTATGATGCAGAAACGTATCATCAAGATTATTTGGACAAAAATCCTTTTGGTTATTGCCATGTTAACTTTGCCGTGTTAAAGAAAGAAGAAATGAAATAAATGCATAAAGCGAGTGAATACGAAACCTTATTATCTGCCGCGCGTGGGCTCATCGCTGACCCGCAACGACCGGTATCGTTGTATGCCAATGTTGCAGCCTTAATCAAACAAACCTTAACCGAAGTGTCCTGGGTTGGTTTTTATTTATTTGATGGGAGTGCATTATATTTAGGTCCGTTTCAAGGCAAAGTGGCTTGTGTGGATATCACCCTTGATCGCGGGGTTTGCGGTAAAGCGGCCCGCGATCGACAAACCGTCATTGTTTCTAATGTCCATGAATTTTCTGGCCACATCCCCTGTGATGAAGGCAGTAACAGTGAAATCGTGGTCCCCATCATCAAGGACCAGCGATTAATTGGTGTTTTAGATTTAGATAGTTATACCTATGGACGTTTTGATGAAACCGATCAACGTCAATTAGAAGCATTGATGCAAATGCTTTTGCCCTTACTTTAATCATGAAGTTTATTTACAATCGCTTGGTTGATGTGGTTTAATTTTGCTATGAGAAAATGTCTATTTACGATTTCGTATCCGTTCTTGACACTCTTGCTTTCGGCATGTGAATTTACCTTACCTTCACTTAATTTATCTTCAATATCATCGAGTCTTACGTCTCATCCTACTTCATTAACTACAAGCACGTTGACCTCATTTAATCCAGAAGATGCGATTGACTTTGCGACCCCACCAGTCGTTCCTAATCTGCAATTACCATCCGGTGTTTGTGAACCAACGAGTACCCCAAGAGTGAGTGAAAATACACCTGAAGAATTCACTTTATTTTTTCATCCAACCACCCAAGTGATGATTGATTTTTCCATGACGAATGCAAATTTGAGACTGATGAATCAATATGGTAATCGCACCGAAGATCATGACCGTTATGTCCCAGCCTCGATACGGATTGATGTTTTACCTGCAAACGGAACAACCATCAGTTATTGTTATCCGACCGTTGGTATTCGCATGAAAGGGAATACGTCCCGATTAGATTTTATTGAAGAGAGTGGAGCATTTAAAAATTTTATCAATTTAAAAGTTTCTTTTTCTAGTGATAATCCAACTGAACCACGCAATCCCAATCAACAGTTTCTTGGGATGACGCGGATGGATTTAAAATGGAATCGTAACTTTGACCATACGTATGTTCGCCAAGTTTTTACGCATAAGTTATATCAACATTATTTACCTTTCGCCCAAGAAGCAACGTTAGGTGGTGTGCGGTTTCTTCAATCAGGTGTGAGTGAAGAACATCAGGATAATTATTTAGGTGTCTACACCATCATTGAACCGATGGACCGCCGTTTTTTTGCTCGACGTTTAGGGGATGGACCTGAGGCGGATGGTAATTTATACAAAGTGTTATATTCTCCTACTGGCGCTGCCGATTTCACCAAATTCAATGCGATTGAAAGTGATGGCACCACTCATCGCAAAGTTGGCAATAAAATTGGGGTGGAAAATAATCAAACCAATTATCATCCTTCCTATGACCTCAAAACGAATACAACCAATGCCACTTTTATGGACATCGTCAATTTAATTGGGGAATTAAACGCCAGCCAAAATTCCAATGATGCCTCTTATCGAAATCGGGTTGAAGCAGTGATGGATTTACCCAGCTTTTTAATGATGGAAGCGATCGCGTATTTTGTCGGTAATCCTGATGATTACCGCAATAACGCAAATAATTTATATGTTTATTTTTTACCAAGCACGGGTAAAGCCTATTTCATTCCTTATGACTTAGATCGTGGGTTTGGTAGTAATGGGGACTGGGATCCTACAGATGAACCCTTTGGGCAATATGGGCCATCGATGACCAAGGCAACACCATATC
The DNA here is from genome assembly GCA_049433705.1 of Bacilli bacterium. Lineage (GTDB taxonomy): Bacteria > Bacillota_I > Bacilli_A > RFN20 > CAG-826 > UBA970. The sequence goes on along the minus strand of JBMTFA010000044.1, from coordinate 679 downwards.
AAACAGCTCTATTAAAGGACTGGAACCAAGGTCGACTCAATCCTTTACACAAACTGACGATTTATGAAGGCGCCTATGCTGGGTATCGGGCGCAATACACGGCGAACCTTGATTTCATTTATCGCAGAGATTGGTTAGGGTCAACCTCATTAGGTAACGGCAATTATACGGGTGCCTTTTATCGCCTCCATCAAGTTTACCGATCTAACTATTATCCGCAATCAGGTGCTTTTGGTTTCCTTCGTCCGACTGCTCCAGCATTAACGGATATCTTTGTTCCCTTTTCATTAAATCAAAAAACCTTAGAAAATTTGACTTATCACGAGTATATTTCTGCAAAAATCAATACTTACTTACAAGCGATTTCATAGTAAAATACCCCTGTGCAGTCGTGGCGGAATTGGCAGACGCGCTAGATTCAGGGTCTAGTACCTTCACCGGTGTAGGAGTTCAACTCTCCTCGACTGCACCATATAACAAGCATTAGTCTTATACAATTAATTATCAGGCTTTTTTCCTTTAACAAGGTCTTTTTCTCAGTATGTAAAGAAGATTTCGTTATGAAAAGCATCGTAAAAAGAGGATAAAAATCGTTTGCATAATAGATGCTTACACGATTTGTTCGAGATTTACACGATTACCTCTTTTTGATGATTTGTTATTGTCCCAAAGTCTTGTA
>JBMTFA010000043.1:0-7378 GCA_049433705.1 Bacilli bacterium | reverse complement strand
GGAGCCTATCCTGGGATTGGCGCCGAAGAACGCGGTCAAGCCCAAGCCATTGCCTTTAATCTTTTTGAAATGATTGCGATTCAAACGCCCATGGTTGGGATTGTTTTATCAGAAGGTGGATCCGGTGGGGCATTGGCGATTGGGGTCACCGATACTTTATTGATGCTAGAAAATAGTATTTATTCGATTATTTCTCCTGAAGGTTTTGCCTCGATTTTGTTTAAAGATTCCACCAAAGCAAAAGCGGCAGCAGCGTTAATGAAGTTAACCGCGGATGATTTACTTTCCTTTAAGATCATCGATGCCATCGTTCCAGAAGCAAAAGGTGGTTTTCAAGAAGACATCCCCTTTACCATTCAACAATTACGGGTGTTACTACAAAAATCCTTAAAACAATTAACCAAGATGACCGTTAACCAACTTATCCAACAACGGGAAAAGCGCTTCCGTGACATCGGCGTATTTGAAGAAAAGAAAGTGGTCAGTAAACATGGAAAATAAATTAACAATCAAGTTAATCGGTACGGGTAAATATGTGCCACCTGGTTTAATCACCAATGCCGATTTAGAAAAGATGGTCGATACCTCAGATGAATGGATTGTTTCCCATACTGGGATAAAAACAAGACATAAAGTCGTCAATGAAACCACGGCTGATTTAGCTTATTTTGCCGCAGTTAACGCGATTGAAAAAGCCAAATTTGATAAAGAAATGATTGATGCCATTATTGTGGCGACGATCACCGCTGACTTTGCTTCACCAAGCATGGCAGCAGTTGTCCAAGCGCGGTTAGGTTTAAATCATCGTGATATTACTTGCTTTGATATCAATGCGGCTTGCACAGGGTTTGTCTATGCCTTACAAGTTGCCGCTGCGTTATTAAATAGTCCAAAATATCGACATATTTTAGTGATTGGCGCTGAGTCCTTAACCAAGATTATGGATTACACTGATCGCAACACCTGTATTCTTTTTGGCGATGGGGCTGGAGCTTTACTCGTTGGGCGCGGACAACTCCACCAAACGGTCTCCTTTTATACAGCCTCTGAAGGCGATATGGAAGATGTCTTATCGGTGAAAGAAATTTTACGGATGCAAGGTCGCCGCGTCTTTAAATTTGCGATCAATGCGATTGAAAAATCCATCAATCGTTTACTTGAACTCGATGGAAGTCGCCTTGATATGGTCACCAAAATCATTCCCCATCAAGCAAACTATCGGATTGTGGAAGGGGTGGCAGACTTAAAGAAAATCCCATTAAATAAATTCTTTTTAAACTTAGAGCACTATGGCAATACGTCCGCGGCTTCGATTCCGTTAGCGTTAGATGAATTCCTCACCAACCAACCGCTTCAACCTGGCGATAAATTAATGCTCGTTGGCTTTGGTGCAGGCCTGACTTGGGGTGGAGCCTTAATTAATTTATGAAACCGTTTGCCCTATTGTTTGCCGGTCAAGGTGCGCAACAAGTTGGCATGGGTTTAACTGCGGTAACGGAAACACCGAATTTATCATCTTATTATTCATTATTACAACAAGGTTTATCGTTTGATTTGACTGCGATTTTAAATGGCACGTTACCAGGATTAAATCAAACCGAATATACCCAACCAGCGCTGTTAGCGACTTCCTTACTTTATTATCAACAATTACAGGCACATTTACCCCTTCATCCAAAGTACCTTTTAGGTTTTTCTTTGGGTGAATATACTGCATTACATGTTGCGGGTCATGTGGATTTAGCGTCTACTTTAACTTTGATTCAATTGCGTGCCAAAGCGATGGCGAAAGCAAGTGAAAAAAATCCTGGTGGAATGGCGGCAATATTAGGATTACAATCTGACCTTTTGGTTGCTTTATGTTCCCAAGTGATTCGGACCGATCATCAAGTGATGGTGGCCAATTACAATAGTCCTAGTCAATATGTGATTTCTGGGCATCATGCCGCAGTTAAAGAAGTGATGACACTTGCGACTGCACAAGGGGCAAAGCGTGCGATTCCTTTAAATGTTTCTGGGGCTTTCCATTCCCCATTAATGGCCACTGCTGGTGACGCCCTCGCTGCATTTTTACCGACCATCACCTTTAAACCTGCCACGACTCCCATGATCTTTAATTGGACAGCACTACCTTTACCTAACTTAGCGGCGTTACCTGAACATTTGATTCAACAAGTCCAGTCCTCCGTGAGGTTTGAAGCATCCATTCGTTATTTACTCAATCAAGGTATCACCACCTTTTTAGAAATTGGTCCAGGAAATGTGTTAGCGGGCTTAGTGAAAAAAATTGCCCCAGAGGCCCCAGTGGTTTCTTATAACGGCATTCAAGATTTACCCATGGTAAAGGAGCTAATCGCATGAGTGACATTCAAAAAGTAGCCATTATTACGGGAGGCGCCACTGGTATCGGGTTAGCGATTTCCCAACAATTAGCCAAAGATGGTTTCATCATTGTCGTGAACTACCATGCATCAATGGATGCCGCAAACAAACTCGTCAGCGACATCAAGACCGCGGGTGGTCAAGCCCTTGCGGTTCAAGCGAATGTTAGTAAAGTAGCAGAAGCGGAAGCGTTAATTCAAACCACCGTGAATACCTTTGGTCGTCTTGATGTGTTAGTGAATAATGCTGGGATTACCGATGATACCTTAATGCTACGCATGAATGAAACGCAATTTGATCGCGTGATTGAAACTAACCTTAAAGGGGTTTGGGCGATGTGCAAATTTGCCTTAAAACCTTTGATGCAAACGGGTCAAGGTCGCATCATTAACATTGCTTCGGTTGCCGGGATGATGGGCAATGTAGGTCAGGCCAATTATGCTGCCGCGAAAGCTGGCGTCATCGGTTTAACCAAAACGCTTGCGCGAGAAATGGCATCACGGTCCTTAACAGTGAATGTCGTCGCACCAGGGTTTATTGAAACAAGAATGACCGCAGGATTATCCCCCCAAATTAAAGAAGCTGCGATCAACATGATTCCCTTAAAACGGTTTGGACAGCCTGAAGATATTGCGCATATGGTGAGTTTTTTAGCCTCAAATAAGGCACAATATATTACAGGTCAAACGTTTGTCGTCGATGGCGGCATGACCATGTATTAATAAGGAGTTTTATCACATGAAAAAACGTGTAGTCATTACAGGTTTAGGCGCCGTTACACCCATTGGTAACAATGTCCAAACCATGTGGGAAAACATGATGAAGGGCACCAATGGCATCGGCATGATCAGCTTATTCGATGCGAGTCAAAGTAAAGTTAAAATCGCGGCAGAAGTTAAACAACTTGACGCGAGCCAATATTTAGATGAACGGACAGCAGGTAAATTAGACCGGGTGATTGTCCTAGGAATCATGGCAGCCTCCGAAGCATATGAAGATGCAAAATTATCACCCACTGCTGTTGATCCTTATCGCTTTGGTACCTTTGTTACCTCTGGGATTGGTGGCCTTAATTCAATGTGGTCAGAATCGCAAACAGCGGTCGCGCGTGGCGCAGACCGGGTTTCTCCCCACTTTATTACCAATGCCATTATTAACTTAGTCGGGGGTAATATCTCGATGCGGTTTAAAGCAAAAGGGCCTAATCTTCCTGTGGTCACCGCGTGTTCCGCGAGCACCAATTCGATAGGCGAAGCGTTCCGTTATATCCGTGATGGATACTTAGATGTAGCGTTTGCTGGCGGATCTGAATCCTCGATCAATGCCTTGGGCATTGCCGGTTTCGCCGTCATGCGGGCCTTACATAGTGGTGACAATCCCGCCCAAGCGAGTATGCCCTTTGATAAAAAGCGTTCTGGCTTTGTCATGGGTGAAGGCGCTGGTGTGTTAATTTTAGAAGATTATGACCATGCGGTTGCCCGTGGGGCCAAGATTTATGCTGAACTCATCGGTTATGGTTCAACCTCGGATGCTTTCCATGTGACGGCCCCAGATGAAACCGCTGAAGGCATTAGCAAATGTATGGAATTGGCCTTACAAGATGCCAAGTTAAAACCAACGGATATTGATTATATTAACGCCCATGGAACATCCACCCCACTCAATGATCGAATTGAAACTTTAGGGATTAAAAAAGTCTTTGGTCCCCATGCTTATCAACTCAATGTTTCCAGTACCAAAGGGATGACAGGTCATATGCTGGGGGCAACCGGAGCCGTCGAATCGATTGCCTGTGTTTTAAGTTTAATCAATCAAGTGGTGCCGCCAACCATCACTACGACGGAACTAAGTCCTGAATGCGATTTAAATTACACGCTTGGAACCCCTGTCAAACGTCCAGTCAATTACGCCTTAAATATCAATTTAGGATTTGGTGGTCAAAACGCCGCCTTAATTTTTAAGAGGTAAAACTATGCTGACGCTTGCAGAAATCAAGGAAATCATTCCGCATCGTGAACCTTTTATCTTGATTGATCGGGTGCTGGATAATCACCCATTAGTGTCGACAACGGCAGAACGTGATGTCCATGCGGATGAATTTTGGGTGAAGGGGCATTTTCCCAATAATCCCGTCATGCCTGGTGTATTGATCGTTGAAGCCCTCGCTCAAACGGGAGCTGTCTGCGTGCTTACTTACCCAGAATTCGCAGGAAAAATTGGCTATTTTTCCTCGATTCAAGAAGTGAAGTTTAAACGTAAAGTGGTCCCCGGAGACACCTTACGTTTTCAAGTTAAATTTTTAAATCAACGCGCTGGTTTTTTCTTTTTAGAAGGAGAAGCTTACGTCGGCGATCAATTAGCATGTCTTGCTAAATTTTCAGTAGCGGTTGGTTAAGCGATGAATGTCCTGACGTTTGATAGTCTTGATTCCACGAATAATTATCTGAAACTTCATCATTTCACCTTACCGCATTTAACCGTGGTGCGAGCGCGGTTTCAAACTTCGGGCCGTGGCCAATTCCAACGGCAATGGCAAAGCAATCCTAACGAAAACCTTTTGGTTTCGTTTTTATTTAAACAATTGAAACCTTCAACTTCGGTTCAAACCATCGAAACGTTGACGATCCAAGCGATTCAATCGTTGCTGCAGCGTTATCAAATTATCAGCCAGCATAAATTACCCAATGACATCCTCGTTGCCCAACAAAAAATTGCCGGGATGCTCATCGAAACCAAACAAACGGGTCAAGATCTTGATTATGTGATTGTCGGCGTTGGCCTCAACGTCAATCAACGAAGTTTTATTGGTTTACCACATGCCACTTCCCTTGCCTTAATCAAATGTGCCACCTTTCTAATTGAAGAAATCTTTCAGCAATTTCTTGATTCATGTTCGCCCTTTAATTCGTTATAATCGTGATAAAATAAATCTATTGAAGGAGTGCAACATATGTTACACGTAGGAATTATTGGTTTAGGACGCATGGGTGAAAATATGTCTCGGAGATTGATCCAAAAAGGATTCGCCACCTATGGATATCGCACCTCCCTTGATAAATTAAAAGAACAAGAAAAATTAGGGTATATTTCCCAAGCTTGTGCGGATTTACCCACACTCGTAAAAGCAGTCAAAGCGAAACAAAAACGCGGTATTTTTGAATTGGTGGTTCCCGCACAAACTGTTGAAGAAACCATTCATGCTTTATTACCTTTATTAGCCCCTGGTGATATTATCATCGACCATGGTAATTCCAACTTTAAAGACTCTAAACGCCGCGCGGAAATGTTAAAGCCGAAAGGTATTGATTACCTAGATTGTGGCACTTCAGGTGGGGTTTACGGCTTAGAACGCGGTTATTGCTTAATGGTGGGCGGTGATACCCAAGCGGTACAATTTTGTGCACCGATTTTTGAAACGTTATCTCCTCATGTTGAAGCCGCACCACGTTTACTCCCTGATGCGCCTATGACACCTGCGGAAAACGGCTGGCTCCATTGTGGTCCCGCTGGTGCTGGTCACTTTGTGAAAATGGTGCATAACGGCATTGAATACGGGATTATGCAAGCTTATGCTGAAGGTTTAAACATTCTCAAACAAGCCAATTTAGGCAGTGCGTTTGTCAACAAAGGCGATGCAGAAGTTGCCCCGATGGCTGATCCACAAAATTATCAATATCCGATCAATGTTCCTGAAGTCACTGAGTTATGGCGTCGGGGTTCAGTGATTGGGTCTTGGTTACTAGATTTAACGGCAGAAGTCCTAAAAAAAGATGGCAACCTCGACAAGTTTGCAGGTGGCGTTTCCGACTCTGGTGAAGGCCGATGGACGGTGAATGCTGCGGTTGATTTAGGTGTGCCTGCTCCCGTGTTATCCTCTGCCTTATATGCTCGTTTTGAAAGCCGCAAACAAAGTGATTTTGCCAACCGTGTATTAAATGGAATGCGTTACATGTTCGGGGGGCATCATGTCCGAAAATAACGTTTTAGTTATTTTTGGTGCCACCGGCGATCTCACATATCAAAAACTATTACCTTCACTAGCCTCCCTGATTCAGCAACAACCCAAAGCATTAAGCAAAATTGTATTGATCGGTCGCCAAGGAAAAACCCTGCAAGATTATTTTCAATATGGGATGGATCGTGGGTTAGATGAAGCCAGTCTCCAGCCGGTTCTCTCACGGCTTGAATATGTTTATTTGCAAGCGAGTGAAGCGCAAGGTTATCACGCCTTAACGCCTGTCTTGGCTCCTTTTGCTACACGCATTTTTTATTTAGCAACCCCGCCGACCATGTTTCATGTCATCACCGATGCCCTGCATCAACATGGTTTATGTCAAAAGGCAAATCCGCATCATCGCATCGCGTATGAAAAACCTTTTGGTGACAACACTTCAACTGCAGAAGTACTCAATCAGTTACTTCACGAAAACCTCGAAGAGCAACAGCTGTATCGCGTCGACCATTATTTAGCGAAACCCCTGATTCAACAACTGATCAAAGTCCGGATGCAATGGGCAACCGTGGGAATGGAAACATTGTGGACGAGTGCTCAGATTGCCTCCATTGATATTCTTGCTTATGAAACGGTCAGTATCCTCGCGAGGGGTAAATTTTATGATGCCACCGGTGCACTTAAAGACATGGTACAAAGTCATTTGTTAGAAACGCTCGCGCTCCTTTGTATGGACTTACCAAAACGCATCGATGATATTTCAAGCATTCAGCAAACGAAGGTCAACTTTCTTCGGAGTTTAAAACCAAAACTTGATCAAGTCGTCCTGGGGCAATATGAAGGCTACCGGCAAGAGATGCACGTGAATCCTAGTTCAACGACTGAAACGTTTGTCTCCTTATCTTTAGCATCGACGTTACCTCGATGGCAACAAACCAGTATCACCATTCGCACGGGTAAAAAATTAGAAGAAAAACGTACCGAAATTCGCATCAAGTGGCGAAATGGTGGCACGTTCGTATTCCAAGTTTCTCCCCAAGTGGG
>JBMTFA010000042.1:0-7732 GCA_049433705.1 Bacilli bacterium | reverse complement strand
TTCTTGTTTTAAGACTTTTAAACGATCAAAAATTTCTTTGGTAGAGGTGGCGCCTAGTTGCTCTCGTAATTGACCAAGCATGGCTTCTTTTTGTTTAAAGAATGCATAAGCAGGTGCGCCACTGACAACGACTAAGCGCCGCGTACCGGCAGCAATACTTTCTTCGGAGACAATTGAAAAAATACCAATTTCTTGGGTATTATTCACGTGAGTCCCACCACAAAATTCTTTTGATCTTGGACCAAGCGTGACGATTCGCACCATGTCGCCATACTTTTCTTCAAACGGAGCAATCGCACCCGTTTTCTTGGCTTCTTCTATGGGTAAAACTTCAATCGTGCATGGATGCGCCGCTTGGATTTGCTCATTGACATCTTGTTCAATGGTTTGAATCAGCTGTTCGCTAATTTTACTCGGATGAGAAAAATCAAACCGCGCATAATCATCCCCAACAAAAGACCCTTGTTGTAACACATGGCTACCTAAATGTTTTTTTAATGCCGCTTGAAGTAAATGTAAGGATGAGTGATGTTGGCGAATCAATTGCCGGCGTTTATGATCAATCGATAAGTTGAAGCTATCACCAACTTTAACTTGACCAAAACGAACATTGACCCGATGTAAATGTTGTTTATGCGGCGCTTTTTGGACATCACTGACGACCAATTCTGTGGTTGCATTCGTCATCGTTCCTGTATCCGGAGATTGCCCACCACTTTCTGCATAAAAGATGGTTTGATCGAGGACTACTTCTCCATCTTCATCAAGGGACGTCACTTGACTGCCAAGTTTAAATAACCCAATCACTTTTGCGGTCATGGGTTTTGGTTCATAGTGGAAGATACTTGGCGTGGTAAAGGCTAATAAGTCAGCAGATTGTTTGGCCATGGAACCGACGGTTTGTCTTGCTTGGCGAGCGCGTTCCCGTTGTTGATTCATCAAGGTTTCAAATTGGGTCATGTCCACAGTTAAATGATGCTCTTGAGCAATTTCTTTGGTTAATTCCACAGGAAAGCCAAAGGTATCATAAAGTTTAAAGGCAACTTCTCCGGTGATGGTTTGCTTGCCTTCTAAATAGGTCTTTAATAAACTTTCCCCATGTTGAAGGGTCGATAAAAACTTTTCTTCTTCTTGATTCACCATCTTTTTAACGGCCGCTTCTTGCTGCGCTAAATAGGGATAATCTTTGACCATAATCGACAACACCACAGGGACTAATGAAGAAAGAAATGGTTTTTGAATCCCAATTTTTCTCCCATAACGAACGGCTCTTCTTAATATTCTTCTTAAAACATAACCACGACCTTCGTTACTAAAGATGGCGCCATCAGCTAGGGCAAAGGTCAAGGTGCGAATGTGATCGGCAATGACGCGATAAGGGCGATATTCACTTTTTACATAATTGACTGTGGCCAGTTTTTCTGTCGCTTGAATCAATGGGAAAAATAAATCGGTTTCAAAATTCGTCTTTGTGCCTTGAAAAATACTGGCTAAACGTTCTAAGCCCGCTCCGGTATCAATGTTTTTAGAGGGGAGTTCTTTATACTGACTACGTTCAACACCGTTAACGGCATTAAATTGTGAGAAAACAATGTTCCAAATTTCAATGTAGCGATCATTGGAGATTTCTTCTTGTAAGAGTCGGGTTCCTAAATGTTGAGGGTCATAGGTTTCACCGCGATCATAAAAGATTTCTGTATTCGGCCCGCATGGACCTTCACCAATTTCCCAAAAATTACCTTCAACCGCGAATAAGTGATCAGCAGGAATCCCTAAACTTTGCCAAAGTTTTGGTGTCTCTTGATCAAGCGGAGAATACGTCATATAAAGTTTACTAATCTCAAAACCAAACCATTTGGGTGAGGTTAAGAGTTCAAAAGCCCAGGTAATCGCTTCTTTACGAAAGTAATCACCAATCGAAAAGTTTCCTAACATTTCAAAAAAAGTATGGTGACGAGCGGTATAACCGACTTGTTCAATATCATTGGTTCGTAAACTTTTTTGTGCATTCGTTAACCGTTTATTTTGGGGAATTTCTGTGCCATCAAAATATTTTTTTAATGCCGCGACCCCAGAATTAATCCAAAGCAGGGTTGGGTCTTGAAAAGGAACCAAACTTTTTCCTTCAATAATTTGGTGTTGCTTACTGGCAAAAAAACTTAACCACATTAGGCGAATTTCTGCCCCTGTTAATCGTTTCATGTTGACTCCTTTAAAGAAAAAAAGTACCTACGCAAGGAACGAATTGATCGCGGTACCATCCTTGTTCATTGAGGTTGCTCAATGCCCTTTTTAACCTTAACGCGGTTTGACGGCAAGGATTAGTTGCAGTGATTGAAGTGGCGTTCGCGACGAATCATCAACGCTTGCACCTGTCCGTTGTCGCTAGAAAGGTTCGCGGCGATTAGCTTCAATATCGATATTATAGCACTAAAGTCGTTGTTTACCTTGATAATAAATTTGATCAATCAGACCGCCACCAAGGCATTCATCCCCATGGTAAAGCACGGCCCCTTGACCAGGGGTGATCGCTTTATAGGCTGAGGGAAACTTTAAAGTTAAGGTGTGGTCGGTTAAGGAAGTAATGATCACCGGTAATAAGGCTTGGCGATGGCGGAACCGAGCAAGGTATTGGCCACCAATGGTGGGTGTTTCCCGAATCCAATTGAGTGTGCCGACGGTAATTTCATCTGATAATAAATAGGGATTATCTTCCCCTTGTGCAACATATAAAATATTTTGTTTGACGTCTTTTTTGACCACAAACCATTTATCACTACCTAAAGATTTACTACCACCAATCCCTAAACCTTTGCGTTGACCAATCGTGTAGTAATAAACGCCTTCGTGTTGACCAACCGGTGTATTGGTTTCCATGTCGATGATGATGCCAGGTTGGGCAGGAATATAATTTTTTAAGAATTCGCGGAAATTTCGTTCCCCAATAAAACAAACCCCTGTTGAATCTTTCTTTTCAGCAACGGCAAGATTGAGTTTTTTGGCAATGTTTCTAACTTCTTCTTTAGGAATATCGGCAATCGGGAATAAGGTTTTGGCTAATTGTGCTTGCGAAACTTGGGACAAAAAATAAGTTTGATCTTTATTGCAATCGGTGGATAAATGCATCCCAGATTTGCCATCTGGATGATCCATTCTCTTTGCATAATGACCCATGGCAATATGGGAAGCCCCATGTGATTGGGCAAACGATAAAAACGCATCAAATTTAATGTATTTATTGCATAAAATATCTGGATTCGGCGTTCTTCCTTTTTCGTATTCTTTGAGGAAAAAAGAGAAAACATGATCCCAATATTCTTTGACAAAATCAATCCGGTATAGAGGGATACCAAGTTTTTCGGCGACGAGCATTGCATCTTGGTAATCCACTTCTTGGGGACACATCTCTTGATTTAAAGTAGGATTGCCTAAATAATCTGCGTTTGCTAATGCATCCCAATTGCGCATAAAACCGGCAATGACATCATAGCCTTGTTCCTTAAGTAAATAAGCAGCGACCGCCGAATCGACGCCACCACTTAATCCAATCATCACTCGTGTTTTTTTATTTTGATTCATCACTGGATAATATTAAATTAAACGGTCCATCATTGTGAACCACCACGCTCATATCGGACCCAAATTTGCCAAACTTAGCGCTAGGATATAAATGCGTTAGTCGAGTTTGTAGATAGGTGAACCAAGGTAGGGCAACTTCAGGTTTTGCTGCATCACTAAAGGAAGGGCGGCGACTACCGCTGACATCGGCATAAAGCGTAAAATTCGGCACGCATAATAGGGCGCCTTGAATATCGAAAAGAGAAAGATTGGTTTTCCCTTGGGCATCGGCAAACACCCTAAGCGATAGGATTTTCTGGAGCATTTGATCGATGATCGGTACCGTATCTTGATGGCTAAAACCGACAAAGATGACCATCCCCTTTTCAATCGTTTGGGTGGGATAATCCTTGGCAGTAAGTGTTGCGGCTTTGACGAGTTGAATAATCGCCTTCATGCTTCAATCCAAGCGTGAACGATCGGTTGGATGGTAACCGGTGTGGCTTGTAAGGTAAACGCTTTTTCTAACATGGATAATAATTCATTTGTCATAGGCCGATTGGTAGAAACCACTGCGAGCGTTTGCCCATTTGATAATTTCGCCCCAATTTTGTGACGTAATGTAATCCCAGCATTGGGATCAATGACATCCTCTTTGGTTAAACGACCCGCGCCGAGTAAACTTGCAGCTTGACCTAAAGCAAGCGCATCGATATGACTTAAGTACCCTGTAGCCTTTGCCTGAATCTCAATTTGATACTTTGTTTGAGTGAATTGGGGATCAAGTAAGCGAGAAAAATCTCCACCTTGAGCGGTGATAAAGGCGTTAAATTTTTCCCAGGCTTTGCCATTGGTTAAGACTTGATCAACGCGTAATTCAGCTTCTTTAAGCGTCTTAACTTGTTTAGCTTGCACTAACATCATCGCGGACGCTTGCTTACATAAAAGGGTTAAATCCTCAGGACCTTTTCCTTGTAAGGTTAAGGCTGCTTCGAGGACTTCATTGCGATTGCCGATTGCAAACCCAAGGGGTTGATCCATATCGGTTAACATCGCACGGGTGTCTCGACCTAAGGCTTGGCCGATATCCACCATCGCTTTGGCGAGTACTTTGGCATCTTCTTGGGTTTTCATAAACGCCCCAGAACCAAATTTGACATCAAGCAAAATTGTTTTGGCACCCGAAGCAATTTTTTTACTCATGATGGAGCTTGCTATCAGTGGCATGGATTCAATGGTGCCGGTGACATCACGTAAGGCATAAAGTTTTTTATCTGCAGGTACTAATTCTTGGGTTTGACCGATAATCGCCATGCCAATGCGATTGACTTGGTCTTTAAAGCGTTGAGAAGGTAAGGAAGTTGTTACTCCAGGAATGGATTCTAATTTATCAATGGTGCCACCGGTATGACCTAAACCTCGACCCGACATTTTCGCAAGTTTTAATCCAAGAGCAGCGACGATGGGGCCAATCACTAATGAAGTTTTATCGCCAACACCACCGGTCGAGTGCTTATCAACGGTGACGCCTTGAATGCCTGATAAATCAACCGTTTCACCGCTGCTAACCATCGCTTCTGTAAGCTGCGCGGTTTCTAATGCATTCATGCCGTTTAATTTAATGGCCATTAACAGGGCAGAAATTTGATAATCAGGAATGTTACCCTTCGCGTATCCATGAACAAAAAAGATAATTTCTTCTTTGGTTAAAGCAAGCCTTTTTACTTTATGGTCAATGATGGAAAGAATGGTCATGATGATCTCCCTGTTAAACTGGCATCGCGTAGTCTCATTTTATCACTTCTTTCTTGCATCATTGTCCGAATCCAGTCCGCAACTTCCACTGTGGATTTCCCCGCATACATCTCGGGGGTTATTTTGGGTAGAAAATCAACTTGAACCGGATATGTTTTCCAGTCGATTTTTTTATCTAAAGGTCGGAAAAAACCATACGTGACCATTGGAAGAATGGTCGCTTTGGCTTCCATCGCTTGCTTAAAAGTACCCGCTTTAAAGGGCAGCATTGGATTAGAAAATTGTGGATTTCGCGTTGCTTCAGGAAAGGCTAACCAATGGCTATCCCGGTTGATTAAACTTTGTTTCATAATCTCTAATTTATCCAACTGGGAACGGACACTTTTACGATTGATAAACAACGCATCAATCGAAGCAGTCGCATCTCCAAAAATCGGCATTTTTCTTACTTCTCTTTTTGAGATAAATCTGACAGGATGTTCAAATAAATAAATCAAAAGAAAAGGATCTAACATGGAATGATGATTGCAGACAATAAAGTAGGGACCTTTTTCTTTGGTAACCTCAGGATTTTCGAGGTAAAGTCGAATCCTTAAGGCCCGATAAAGGCGATGAATGACCTTCCTTAATCGGGTATAACGAACACTAAGAGGGATGCGCTTCTTCCAGATGACATTTGGAAGGACCACAAATAAGTAGCCAACGAACAATTCAAGAAGTAAGCGTAGACCTAATCGGAAGTATTTAAGCATACCCCTATTTTACTATGATTGAAGATGCGTTTGTTAGGATTTTAAGGGGAGATGGAGGGATTCAAGAAAATCACAAATAATCGTTGGTCCGATGCCCTCAATCACCTCTAATCTACCTTTAACACCGATGAGGGTTCCCACCTTAAGACTCATAAAAAATTGATTGCGTGCCCGGGTCCAATATTGCAAAGGAATCTTATCCTCGACAAAGATGCCTTAAACATTTTTATAAGGACGTTGAATTTTAATATACCGAAGATTATCTTGGATTGGTTCATCAATCAAACCAATCACCATCACATTAGAAATCATCTTAATTTCCTCCTTAGTCATACTTTAAAGAAGGTTTAATGAATCGATTCCTAAATTAATTTCAATGTTGTTTCAGTAACAAAAAACGTATGGGCGGAATGTGAGTTAAGGTATTCGGAATATCTACACGTTTTTCACCATCAAACATGACTTTTGTCGCAAGCAAGGATGACGGTAGCATCACCTGATGCAAAGAAGGATTCCAAAGGAAATGGTAGGTTTGCTGACCATCCATAAAGGTTAAATGCGTCGTGTGATGATCAAGCATCGTAAAGTGGACATATTCAGGTTGCCAGAGCTTCGTATGGTGTTGCCGAAACCATTTTCTTAATTGAATCAAATTTTGAAAAGCTTTGACAAGCCAAGCACGGTCCACCACCCATTGATATTGAAATTGATTGATGACATCGCCAGATTGAAACGAGTTATGATCACCGCGTTTGGTGCCACCCACTTCTTGGGCCATATGGAAAAAAGGAATCCCTGCTGAAAATAAAATTAAACTGTTCGCAAGGATTAAACGTCGGAAATGAAAGGTATCGCCTTCATGAGGCTGACAAACTGTTAACTTATCATAAAAGGTATTGTTATCATGACATTCCACATAGTTAATCGATTGATGCATCGCCTGAACTTTAGGTTGGCCCAATGCAGGATTGGCGGACCCAAAGAATAAATAAGGCAGGGCATTACTAGCTTCTGGGTTGCCCGTTGCATAACCGGGAACAGTAGCATCATGTTCACTGTTGCCACCTTTGATGGTGTTACGGAACGTGTCATTAAAAAAAGCAAAAGCAGGAAGTTTATCACTATTTTCAGTAATGCCTTTTTGGGGCATCGGTAAATGGGTTGGCATATTCCACCCTTCGCCATAGAGCATAAAATCAGGCTTAATCGCTTTGACCTTAGTTTGAATCGCATGCAATGTTTCTAAATCGAGAATACCCATTAAATCAAAACGGAAACCATCCACATGATACATCGATACTATATGCGTCGCAGCTTGAACAATTAGATGCCGCACCATGATTTTTTCTGACGCTAAATCATTACCACAAAAGGACCCATTGCTCATTTGGCCGTTGGGTAACTTCCGGAAATAATAACCAGGAACAAGGATTTCTAAAGGGGAATGTTGGTAATCATAAACATGGTTAAACACCACATCAATATTGATGCGGATGCCCACTTGGTGATATGCCTCTACCAAAGTTTTAAAATCACGAATACGAGAAGCAGGATCATCAAGCTGGGAAGCAAAACTACCTTCTAAGGCAAAATATTGATAAGGGTCATAACCCCAGTTATAGGATTGTAAAATATTGAATTCATTGACACTACGAAAGTCATTGATG
>JBMTFA010000041.1:0-7930 GCA_049433705.1 Bacilli bacterium | reverse complement strand
AAACATTGGCAACTGCACCAGGTGCGATTGGCAATTATGTGTTGATTGGGTTGAGTCTCGTGATGTTAGGCTGGTATGCCATTCAGCATCGAAAACTAATCTTTTAATTTATTGCCAAAGGCATCCATATTGATGTCACCGGTTAAAATTTGAATACCTTCGATAAAACCCCAAATACCAGATATAAACGGGCCGATAATAAAAATAAATCCGACACTTCCTAGTAGAAGTTGAATAAGGCCACGGTTGTTATAACCTAAATAAAAATTGTGAATACCAAGGCCACCAACAAAAATAGCGAGTAAGCCTGCGACTAACTTGGAACGAGATTCGGTGCGAATATCCGCTTTCTTTGGTTCACCCGATTCACGTTTAAGGTCTTTTTCATCTAATACTTCTGGTTCAATGGGTTTGGCTTGTTTTTGAAAAGGATTGGACATATCTGCACCACACCACCCACAAAACTTTGTTTTATCTTGCGTTTCTCTCCCACATTTTGGACATTTCATGTTAAGACCCTCTATTGAAAGTATAATATGATTGCATGCAAATCAAAGTGATGACCTTTAATTTACGCATTGATGTTCCTATAGATGGGGAAAACCAATGGCGATACCGGGTTGCTTCTGTGTTAGCGATGATCCACGACCATCAACCTGACGTGTTGATGTTACAAGAAACAACACCGGCAATGTTAAAGGATTTAGCAGAATTAGATCGAGATTATGATCATTATTATGTGGGACGGAATCAAGACTTGTTAGGGGAGGGGTGCCCGTTATTTTTTCGCCGTTCTGTGTTTAAAATGCGTCTGAATGACACGATTTGGTTAAGTGCAACACCAAGAACAGCAGGTTCGATGGATCCAGAAGAAGGTTTTCCACGCATTGCATCGATGGTGGTATTACAACATCAACAAGGTCCACTCTTTCGCTTCGTTAATACCCACTTAGCCTATCGCTCAGCACGCGCTAAAGATTTAAATCTAAAGGTGTTGTTTGATTTTGTTCAATCTTTTCCTGATTCATTGCCTTTGATTATCGGTGGTGATTTTAATGATGGGATGGATTTTATTAAACCTTATATGCCCAGAAGGCTTACGTTAGGCTTAACGATCAACGAAGGAAATACCATCCATGACTTCCATGGTGGTGAGGGAACCGCACAAATCGACCATTTAATCTTTGATGAACCGTGGCAATTACAAACCATTCAAGTGGATCGTCGTTCCTTTTTCAATCGCCTTCCATCAGATCATTATCCAGTAATAGGAGAATTCCGTTATGAATCCTAATCGCCATTTTAAAGGCGTTTGTACCGACTATACCCACGATGGCAAGGGAGTCATTAAACACGAAGGATTACCCATCTTTATCCCTTATCTTTTAATGGGAGAAGAAGCAGAAATTGTCATTACCAATCACCGCGGAAAATATGCAGAAGGACGCATTACCAAACGTTTAACCACATCACCACAACGGGTCACACCACCTTGTCCTTACTATGAAGCTTGTGGTGGTTGCCAATTACAGCACCTTTCTTATCAAGAGCAATTACGGATGAAAAAGATGCGGGTTGCAGAAGTGTTAAGACGAATGGGTGATTACAATGGCAAGGTAGATGACATCATTGCAAGTGAAAAACCATTGCAATACCGTAACAAAGTGCAGTTTCCTTTTGGTAAAGACGAACGGGGAAATTTAATTGCCGGCTTATACCAACAAGGTAGCCATCGCATCATTGATATTGATGAATGTTTAATTGAAAATACGGAAGCTGATCAAATTGTTCGTTTGGTTAAGAAACTTTGTATTGAACACCAAATTGAAGCCTATGATCAAAAATACCGTAAAGGTTTTATCAGACATGTAATGGTAAGAAAAGGTATCGTCACCAACCAATTAATGGTGGTGCTGGTCACTGGAAAAATAAATTTTCCAGAAAAGAAAATCTTTGTGGATACCTTAACGAAAGCGTTCCCAAATATTCGCACGATTGTGCAAAATATTAATCCCGAGTTCACAGATGTGGTCCTCGGTTATCGCGAACACATTCTCTTTGGGGATGGATTTATCGAAGATGAATTATCCGGACTTAAATTTAAGATCGCCGCTAAATCTTTTTTCCAAGTGAATCCATTTCAAACTGAAAAGCTCTATGGTCGAGCTTTAGCGATTGCTCAACTCACACCAAACGATGTCGTCCTCGATGCTTATTCGGGTGTGGGGACGATTACCTTACTTGCTGCAAAACAAGCTAAACACGTCACTGGGGTTGAAATTGTTCGAGATGCGGTTTTGAATGCAATTGAGAATGCAAAACTTAACCAAATTCGAAATGTTTCATTTATTGAGGCGGATGCCGCACCATACTTAGTTGAAAGAGCCAATAAAGGCAAAACCTATGATGTTTTATTTGTTGATCCGCCTCGTCAAGGGTGTGATGGTAGTTTTTTAAACGCAGTTAAAACCATTAAACCGAAAAAAATGGTCTATATCTCATGTGAACCTTCATCGCTAGCGCGCGACATCAAAATCTTGTCTGATACATACGAAGTTAAATATGTTCAACCGGTAGATATGTTTTCGCAAACATACCACGTGGAAACGGTTGTTTTGCTTGAGTTAAAGCGGGGGTGATCTTTATGTTGAAGCAAATAAGAACTTTGGTTCATCACCAATTACAACACGATAAAACCGGTCATGGTATGGATCATATTGATCGCGTAACTAACTTGGCGGGTGCTTTTGCCAATCAAGAAAAAGCAAATGTAGAACTCACCATGATGATTGCGATGTTACATGATGTAGACGACTATAAGTTAGTAGGTTTGAATCACGCAGATCAGTTGGCGAATGCAAAAAAGATACTAGACACCGTCAAAGCGCCCATCGCTTTACAACAAAAAGTATTGGAGGGGGTAGCCACCATTGGTTTTCACAAACGCTTAAAAGGCATCCTTCCTCATTTCTTAGAAGCAAAAATTGTCAGTGATGCGGATATGGTCGATGCGATTGGTGCAATTGGGCTAATGCGAGCACACACGTATAGTTTTCAACATCAAGAACCTTTTTTTGATCGCAATATTTTTCCATTAGAAACCATGACATTATCGCAATATACAAGTCCAAGAAAAACAACAACGGTATGTCATTTATTTGAGAAAATTCTTAAACTTAAGGTTTTCATGCTGACCACCGCAGGAAAAGAAGAAGCGTTGAAAAGACACCATGTAATTGTGGAATTTCTCCGGCAATATTTTGTTGAGATGGAAGCGCCTGAATGGTCAACTTACCTCGATCAATTTCTCAAGGCAAATCCATAAATTTAGCGGTATGATGATTTAGAAAAGAGGACGTTTTATGTCTTTCCAAGCCTATATAGATGCAATTCACAAGAGTACCAAACAAACACCGGAACAAATTAAGCGTAGAGCGGTTAAGGATAACTTACTAACCGCAGATTTAACTGCAACCACCTTTGTTGCTTGGTTGCAGCAAACATATGATCTTGGTCGTGGTCACTCTATGGCGCTATGGAAATATTTTATTGAAAAGGGTTGGATTGTTCCTGCAAAAGGCATGTCGAAAATTAAAAAAACTAACCTTGATTAAAGTAGAAGCAACCATTGATTTACCTTTAGAAACCGTGTGGATTCGTTGGACAACCCCTAAGCACATTATTCATTGGAACTTTGCTACGTCTGATTGGCAATGCCCAAGGGCAAAAAACGACTTAAAAAAGGGTGGTCAATTCGTTTACCGTATGGAAGCAAAAGACGGTTCAACTGGTTTTGATTTTTCCGGAAAGTATCTTTCAGTAAAAACTAACCAACAAATTGAAGCGTTTCTGGATGATGGTAGGGCCTTAACGATATCCTTTCAAAACCTCGGCAAACAAACCAAAGTAACGGAAGTATTTGAAGCAGAAACGATGAATCCTATCGCCTTACAAAAACAAGGCTGGCAACAGATCCTTGATCAATTCAAAAATTATTGTGAAACAAAGTAGAAGATAGATAATGCAAATCTGATTAAAATTATCAGATATTAATCAATGCATTTAATTCTGTAGTAATAATCACAAATCTGCTTTTTTAATATTGAAAAAGTCAAATACCAACTCAAGACTGAATTAGGTATGATATGTGTTGTGGAAGTTACCAATCAATCGATTCAAGGGTTTCTCAAAAGCATTGACGCTTCAAGGTTGGCAGATATTCTTTGGATCATCAACGCAATGGAAGTTATTACCAAGAGGCAACCCAAACTATGGGGAACCATTGTTGGATTTGGTAAGCTTTATTATCGGTATCGTACCGGCCACGATGGTTATATGCCGATTCTCGGATTTGCGAATCGCAAACTAGCCATCACTCTTTATCTTTCCTTTGATATTCAAGCGAGTCCACTCCTTAAACAATTGGGTCGATATACCGCTGGTAAAGCGTGTCTTTATATCAAAAGATTAAGTGATATCAACACTGATGTCCTAAAGCAATTAATCAAACTGAGTTATCAAGAATCCATTGGATATGACTTTGTTAAGGTCATCGAATAATCAAAGTTCATTCATCATCTATTTTCCCTTTAGGCCATAAGTCAATGTGATAAAATAATGACTTAGTTAAACCCGAAAGATTCAAAAAGTTTGCCATGGAAAAAACAATTGTTCTCATTACCTTTATTCTCACCTATCTCTCCCTTTTAATGCTGCCTAAATATCGCGCTTATCTGGCGCTTGGAGCGGCGGCTTTGTTTGTGGGTTTTGGTTTGATGTTTCCCAACACACTGGATGTTCTTACTTTGGTGTCTGCGATTGATTGGAATGTCATCCTCATGATTGCCGGCACGATGATTGTGGTTTCTTATTTCATCGAGTCCAAAGCCCCAGTTGTCCTAGCAGATCTCATTATCAATCGCGTTTCCACAGTGAAATGGGCGGTCATTGCCCTCGCTTTTTTTTCAGGACTTATTTCTGCATTTATTGATAATGTGGCAACCGTCTTGATTGTGGCCCCCATTGCCACCACGATTGCAAAAAGACTCAAGATTTCACCAGTACCCATGATTATTGCCATCACGGTTTCAGCGAATTTACAAGGTTTTGCAACCTTGGTAGGTGATACCACCTCGATTATTCTCGCAAGCGCGGCGAATCTTAATTTTGCAGACTTTTTCTTTTTACAAGGTAGAATCGGACCCTTCTTTGTGGTGCAAATTGGGGCATTAAGTACGATTTTTGTGATGTTGTCATTATTCAAAAATCTAAATCAACCAATGGAAAAACTTCCTAAGGAAAAAATGTTGGATGTCATGCCTTCAGTTTTTCTTATCCTGATTGTTGCTTTGTTGATCACAGTCTCATTTATTCCTAATCGTCCTGCATTGAGCAACGGACTAGTCACTATGGGTGTTGCCTTAATGGCAAGTTTGTATCAACTATGGCGGCACCGTAGTGTAGAAAAAATCAAAGACGCTTTTGGACAAATTGATTTGAATACCTTAGGTCTATTAATTGGGTTATTTATGGTGATTGCCACATTAAATGAAGTCGGTCTCATCGCCGATATCGCTCAGTTGTTTATTCAAATTGGTGGAACTAATCCGTTTGTGATGTTTTCGTTGGCGGTTTGGGTATCCGTTCTTTTATCTGCGTTTATCGATAATATTCCTTATGTTGCAACGATGCTTCCTGTGATGGCAGCTTTAGCACCAGATTTAGGAGTGAATCCCTTGCTCTTATATTTCGGTTTACTTGCAGGGGCAACCTTAGGTGGCAATTTAACCCCGATTGGTGCATCGGCCAATATTGCAGGAATAGGTATTTTAAAAGTGTATGGATATGAAGTAAAATTCGCTACCTTTGCTAAAATTGCCATCCCGATGACCTTGGCTGCTGTGACGTCTGCGTATGTTTTGTTATGGATCTTATGGGCCTAAACATGAAAACAAGATTCATTGAAGTATTGAAAGGATTTGTCGTTGGAATGGGGATGTTGGCTCCAGGATTAAGTGGTGGCGTGTTCGCGGTCACCTTGGGCATCTATCCACGCATTATGAAGGGCGTTGCATCTCTCTTCACTCAACCCACCAAGGTGATTCGGGATTTATTTTGGATTGGCATTGGTGGCGTCTTAGGTTTCTTGGTGACGTTTATCCTCATCCTTCAACTCATCGAATGGTTACCCCTTCCCTTCACGTTTCTTTTTATAGGCTTTATCATTGGTGCGATTCCCGATGTCACCCACAAGATTAAAAACGATGGCAAAATTTGGCTTAAGGCTTTGTTTTTTGTGCTATTCTTTGCCCTTGTGACGGTCTTACCTTTTCTTAACGTCAATGAAACGGAAATGATTGCGGGCGATTTACTGAGTCAATTGCTGCTCGTTCTCGTTGGTTTTATCCTTGCAGGGACGTTAATTATTCCTGGTATTTCTGGATCACTCGTCTTAATGGCGCTAGGGTACTACACCTATTTATTAAATCTTGGGCGAGACCTTGCGACAAGTGTTTTGGCGTTTGATATTACATCTTTGCTTAACGGTGTTTGGCCATTATTATTTACCGCAATTGGTTTTGTCATTGGCTTACTCGTGTTTTCAAAAATGATTAACTATTTATTGCAACGACAACAATCTCTTTTATATACAAGTGTGTTAGGGCTTCTGCTTGCCTCTCCGTTTTCAATTTTTCTAGAAGCAGTCAATGAGTATCCTAATCTCAATCATTTGCTTTGGTTGATGATTCCACTTAGCATCCTAACTTTGATTGGTGGGGTTGTGATTGCTAAAACCATGGCAAAACTCGAAGAAAAAGTGATTTAATAGAAAACGAACAATGAAACAAGACAATATCCTTAACTAACTTTTTACCACACCGTTGTTGTTCAATATATCCCAAAAAGACTGTGATAGAATAAAGGCGTGAAAGCAAAGCCCCTCCATGTAGGAAAAGACCATATCGTGATCAAATATCACGCAAATGGTCAAACTAAATGGTCACAAGGTGCCATCATCGAAGGTTTCCCTGAAGGATATTGGGAATGGTATCGACGTGATGGAACCTTGAAGGGATCGGGTCACTTTAAGAAAGGTGAACCAATCGGCCAATGGATTACCTATGATCAACAAGGAAAGGTTTATAAAATTACGGAGAAAAAAACAATTGGAAAAAAATAAAACAACGATTGACCTCCAATCTTTGATGAAAGTTCTCGAATCTCGTTTTGAAAGCAACCCGCATCGGCACCGAGGCGTGACTTGGAACCAAGTTGAATCTCGCTTAAAGAAGACCCCCAAAAAACTCGCCATTCTATTAGAAATGGAACGAACAGATGGAGAACCTGATGTTGTCGATATCGACACCAAGTCGGGTGCAGTTACATTTATGGATTGCTCATTACAAAGTCCTAAAGCAAGACGCAGTGTCTGTTATGATCAAGCAGCTTGGGATAGTCGTAAAGAATTTAAGCCAAAGAATGGCAACGCGATCACCATGGCGGAATCCATTGGTGCGACCATCTTAAACGAACAACAATACCTCTTTTTGCAATCCCTACAAGATGTGGATACCACGACATCCTCTTGGTTATTAACGCCAAAAGATGTGCGGGAATTAGGTGGCGGCTTGTTTGGTGATAAACGTTTTGGACGAGCTTTTGTTTTCCATAATGGTGTGGAATCTTATTATGCCGATCGCGGTTTTCGTACCGTGTTAGTCATCTAACTGATCAAAAGAAAAAGGATTTGTGCATTACAAATCCTTTTTTATTTGAAAACCGATTATTGTTTGTATGCGTCGGTGAAGAATAGCGTTCTTGCGGTTTGGTGCCAAGCAGAAACCCAAATCGACAAAATCCCTAAGGTGAATAACGATAAGATATACCAACCAACATAACTTAAATCTAACAAGAATAATTGCATCTTCTT
>JBMTFA010000040.1:0-8040 GCA_049433705.1 Bacilli bacterium | reverse complement strand
GTAAAATAGGCTTTTGATTTTTTTAACGCATCGCCAGTAAGAATATCTTTAACATTTGCCGGTAACGGTTTATTTCGATAAGAAAAATTAAGTAAAGCAATGGTGACATTCACCAAAAACATTAACGTCATCAACCCAACAACTAATCCCGAACTAAGATTCCAAATCATACTGCATCTCCTTTGCTAAATAATATACCCGTAATCGGAATGAGTAAAAAGAACAACCAAGAAAGTGTATAACCTGTGTCCTGACCGGGAATGCTGACATACTCACCAACAAGAACAAATAACGTAGTGGCGATAAAAGGACTAAGAGGGCCTAAGGGAAACTTCTTTCTGCCTAACGAGACAAAGACCACAGGGATAAGTAAAAATATTAACCACCCAGGGTGCCAAAAACCAGGGATGAGGATACCTAACGTAAAATAGACAAGCGTAATGAAACCGGTAAAGGATAAACCCATAATCGTGTATTTTTTATCTTTTGCATTGTTAAACGACCCAATTGAGATACGGATGGTGCCATTGATAAAGGCATACACCACAATAGGAATTAAAATACTCAGTGGCCAAATTAAATCCCAAGGATTTGGTGTGCCCCCAATTCGACTAAACATCGTATAAACAACCCAGACATGGTAAATCGCAACCGCACTCACCGTATAAACCTTTGCAATCAATTGAACCTTTGCACTAGGGGAATCCTTTTGACCACCAAATGGAATTAATAACAAGAATAATGACCACAAAGGGTTGTATAAGTTGGTTTGCCACCCACCAAGGATAAAAACAATCAGAATAACAAAGACTAATAACCCACCCCATTGAATCTTTTTACTTGTTAAGATACCCGCGATTGGAATGAGGAGAAACACTAACCAACCAGGGTGCCAAGCTTGATAAATAACACCCAAAATAAAGAAAGCGATGGTGGCAATAAATGGCGACAAAGCAGCAAATTTATTTCGGGGTGTTTGTTGTTGCTTTGCTAGCACTTTCGCTACTTTTTCTGGTGACCCCATCCGTTTGATAAAGGTCTCGATGGATTCACCGTCCTCAAGTGCATCATCAATCATCGAGGCGTATTCTTTGATCGTATCATCGATGACTTTTGCATTCACTTCTCGTTCTTGTAATGCTTCGCGTAATGCTTCAAGAAAACTCGTTTTAGTCATGATCAACAATCCTTTCAATGATTTTTCCGTATTGTTCCCATACACGCTTCATCTCTTGTAATGCTTCTTTACCTAACGTCGTTAATGCATAGACTTTTCTTGGTCTTGCCGCGCTAGTCTCCCATTCACCGACCAGTAGACCTTGACCTTCAAGTCGTCTTAATAAGGGATAAAGGGTGTCGGTGTCCATTTGCACCTTATTTTTTTCAATGCGTGTTAATAATTCATAACCATGGGTTGGCTTTTGCAAAAGCATAAGCACAACCAAGACAAGCGAGCCACGTCTTAGCTCCCTTTCAAATCCACCAATTAAGTCATTTAATAAGGTTTGGTTATCCATAAGTTATATCTCACACTATAATGGGTGTCATACACTATGTCAATATCGGTTATGATATTTATATGCTTCATGTCCAGCTCATCACCGTTGGTTCCATCAAAGAAACTTATTTAAATCTTGGCATTCGTGACTTTGAGCAACGTTTAAAACCCTGGATGAATCTTACCATTCATGAGGTGAATGAAACGGTGATTCAAAGTGATCAATCCGCATTGATTGAACAAGCCTTACTCAAAGATGCGGAAAAAATACTTCGTTTGATACCGAAACAAACCTATTTTGTTGTCATGGATATTGCTGGAAAGATGATGGATAGTCCCACACTTGCAATGAAACTAGATCATATTCAAACTTTATCAGGAAATCTTACCATCCTGATTGGCGGTTCTCATGGGATTGATCCAACGTTAAAAGTGAAAGCAAAAGAAAAGTGGAGTTTTTCTCCGCTAACTTTTCCTCACCAACTCTTTCGATTAATGGTCTTGGAACAATTGTATCGAGTGATGACGATTCTTCACCATCACCCGTATCATAAATAAGCGATTTAGTCGATGAGGCCAAAGTGTTGCATCGCTTTTGCCCAGCCATGTTCATCCACGGTACTGGTGACGAAATCTGCCACTTTTTTCACTTCTTCTTTCCCATTTCCCATCGCAACGGAAATCCCAGCAAACTCAAGCATTTCCATATCATTAGGTGCATCGCCTAACGCCATCACATTTTCTGGTTTCCACCCGTAATGCTCAAGCACGGCTAAAATTCCTTTGGCCTTATCAGAATCTTTTGGCATAATATCGACCGCATAGGTATCCCATCTGGCGGATTTGCATAGTTTTAAGTGAGGTAGGAATAGACTTTCATCCACTTCATCACAAAACGCAATCGCTTGGTAAATTTTGCGGTCATAGTGATCGGGAAAGGTTCGGGGTTGTGGGAAGCGAGTGCCATATTTTTCGTGGGCAGAAATCACGCGTTCATCAACATAATTAATGTGACCACCATTTTCTTCCACCAACGTTAAACCAAACTTTAAGCGTTTAGAAAATTTAATCAATGCATCGACCTCTGATTCTGGTAAAGGATAACGATGGATAATTTTGCCATCAATGATGGCATTAGCCCCATTCATTGTGATTAATCCATCTGGTTTAATTAATTCTAAAATTCCGAGTTTATTGATTAAATAGCGATTACGGCTCGAGGCAAGAAAGACTTTAATCCCCTTCGCTTGTAAGGCCTCAACCGCTTTCACCGCGGATGTTGGCATGACTTTGGATTGATGGGAAAACAACGTTCCGTCAATATCGGTGACAACAATTTTGATTGGATGGGTCGTGTTTTTCATTAATTTCATTATACAAGGTAATGAGGATAATGAAGTCAAAACCCATGACAATTCGTGTAAAATAAAGTCCATGAACGGATTATTGGTTTATCTTGGGGGACAAGACCCGCGTTTAGCGTATCAACTGCAAACACTCACCGAAGCGTTTGCAAAATTACGGATTAAAATGATTGCCGTTCCCTCTCAGGATATTACCCGCTTACTTGAGACGACCAAAAAAGGCTTTTTTAAACTTGCCTTATTACTCACCAATGATGTCCAAGTCGCTAAATATTTAGAGACGGAGCAACAAATCAAAGTGTTCAATGATGCTAGCACCATCAACCTTTGTTTAGATCGTGCGTTATTGTCGATTACCTTAAGAAACGCCGGTATCGCGAGTCCTGAAACGATCGCCTTGCCGTATGTCGTCAACGTCAATGTCATGCAGACCATTTCAGATGTGAAAGCAATGATGCAACAACTCCGTTATCCCGTTTTGATAAAAAACCGTTATCCACAGTTCAACGAGAAGATTTATTTTGCTCGTGATGAAAAGGAATTGATCAAGATTCTTCCGCCAATTGGGATGCAACCGTTAATTATTCAAGCCTACGTTCCTCAAGAAAATCGCCAACTGTTTAAAGTATTGATCGTGGGTAAAAAAGCGCTCGCAGGTGTCGAAGTAGTCCAAGAAAACGGCAAAGAATTTTTAAAACAAAATCCATTACCGTCATCCGTCAAAAAGATTGCCATCCAAGCTGCAAAAACCATTGGCGCAACGTATAGTTTGGTTTCTGTGTTTTATTTGGAAAATACAAAACCTTATGTCTATTCGGTCAAAAGTAACCCTAATATTGTAGAATTACAAATAGCAACAGGGATTTATTTAAGTTGGTATCTTGCCAAACATATTGCAAGCAAACTTAAATAGGTCGATGAGGGGATGTCATGAAAGTTTTGGTCATCGGTTTAGGTTATGTCGGTTTAACCAATGCAGCCCATTTAGCTTCCTTTCATCGCGTCATTGGCTTTGATGTCAATGTCCAACGCATTCAAGATCTGCAACAACAGGTGGATTACTTAGGTGAACCAGGGGTGATGCGCACCCTCAAGCGTCATCAAGCAAACCTTCAATTTGTTGACCAAATGGATACAATACTTCCCGCAGTGGATGTCGTGCTGATTGCGGTACCGACGCCCGAAGGTGAAGAGGGAAAAACTAACCTTCAACCCTTACTTGATGTGATGACATCGATTATTCAATATGGAAAAAAATCCCAACGGATCATCATTCGATCGACAATTCCACCAGGGACGTGCTCGCAAATTCAATCCTTACTTAACGAAAAACAAAGACAAGATTTAACCTTGATTTTTATGCCGGAATTTTTAGCGTTAGGTCAAGCATTAAACGATACTAAGTACCCCAAACGCGTCGTGATTGGTTGTGCAAAACCTAAAGCAGCAGAAGTCGTCAAAAAACTTTATGTTTACCCAGCCAAAGTTCCATTTCTAATTACCGATTTTCCTACTGCTGAATTAACCAAGTATGCCGCGAATGGTTTTTTAGCAACGAAACTTTCTTTCATGAATGAAATTTCTCAATTATCTGAACGTACCGGTGCCGACATTCAAACCATTGTTAAAGGCATGAGTTTAGATCCCCGTATTGGACCCTTATTCATGCAACCAGGGGTGGGTTTTGGCGGTAGTTGCTTACCGAAGGATTTAAAAGCATTACGTTATGTTGCCAAAAACCAAGGTGTCAGCAGTGCAATGGTGGATGCAACCTTAACCGTCAATCAACAACAAACCCAACGGTTTGTGACACGTGTGCTTGAAAGATTTCAACATGATATCAAGCAAAAGAAGATTGCAGTACTTGGGTTAAGTTATAAAGGTTCTACGAGTGATGTGAGTAACTCACCAGCGTTTGCCATCATTGATCACTTAACCGACCAAGGGGCTATCATCTTTGCCTATGACCAACTTGCCACCTTTGAATTCTTTTCCCGGCGCGGGGAAAAACCATGTTTAGCGTATGCTACCGTCCTTAAAGATGCATTACAAGACGCTGATGTGGCAATTATTCTTAATGATGCAAAAGAAATTAAGGCCTTAACCCCAAAGGAATTTTTAGGTTGGATGAAGACGCCTATTGTGTTTGATGGACGAAATTTGTTTCAACCCTCAAGCATGAAAGGGATTGAATATCATTCAATTGGCCGACCCACGACGAAATAGTAAATGATTTATTTTTTGACTGGCGTCTGAACGACATCTACAGGCCGTAAGTATCTCGAAGATAACCACATCAGTCTTAATCCAACAAACAAGACAAAGGCTGTTCCAGCAAATTCAGGGAATAACGCCCCGGCAACAATCGTTAAGAGCGCAGGTGAGAATAACGACCAGGCGCCAATTTTCATGGTTTCACCAAACTTAAAGTGACGGTTGGGGTTCGTTTTACCGCGCGTCATAATAAAGATCACCACGGACATTAAAAACGCCATCAGGGCATTGACGACCAAGGTTAAACCAGATTGGGCAAGAATCAAGACAGATTTTGTATAAGCAAAACTTAAATCAAAGAAATTTAACCAATTGGCAAACACTTCATCAACATAGGTGGTGACATTGGCGTTATTAATCGCATTTCCATTGATATCCACACGGGCAAAGTTTACTAAATTGGTACCGGGTTCAATTTCATGATATGTGCCACTGAATGCGGTGAGGAAGCCTTCACCATTCACCGTACCTTCACTTAAACCATTAGGATTATAAACATACATATACACGGTTTCTGTGCCAAGAAATAAGAAAGTGCCAATCGCATCATCTCCCGCTTCTAATACTAGTAAACGATTAATGAATTCATTGGACGCTTCATTGGTTTGGTCACCTTGATAAAAGACTCGTAACCGTAATTGATTATTCACGTTAAAAGCAAAGAAAGGAAAATTGGGTTCATCTTCCAGCGTAGTGGTAAACGCAGAGTTCCAAGCACTCCCTTGGTTCACCAATTGAAAGGATTCTTCCTCGCCACTGCTGTCTTTAATCACAACTAAATCGACATCTTCTGTATCAAGCGCTTCGGTAAACGCGACTAAGCCATTTTCAATCGAGTAAGTGTTTCCTGATAAAAAGGCTGAACCTTCTCGATCGTTGATCGCGTTAAAGGTTGGATAGGTGGCCAAGAGAATGGAGGCAATGAATAAAGCTAAAGCAATATACCAAGGTTGATTTCTTGCTTCCATGACCGGGGCGTTACTGAACAAGGAGTTAAAGATTAGTTTTAGTGTTTTCATAGTCATCCTCTGTGCTTTTCAATTATATAAGTAAACTTCATGAACTGCCAAATCAATTATGAACTTTTATAGTTAAAATCCTTGTTATTTTTGTCGAATCCACTTAAGATTAGTCTTGCTCAAATGAGCGAATCCTGGGGACGTCATGGTTTCGACAGGGTTGTCGTCGCGCATTGGATGCAGCCGAGTGGTGACGTTATCACCAAACAATAGTAACTGGCAACAGTTTACAATTCGCAGCCGCTTAACCATAAGCTCCGATATACTGTGACCCGCATTCGCGGGACTGCGCGCTACCGTTGGTTTCGCTTCTCACGCAACGGACCAGTGTCATACCAAGAAGCTAAGCAGCTACACTGATTCACGTAGTTGACGAAAATAAATGGATCTCGCTTTTACCGAGTTTGTCGATATCGAGGTAGAAGTTAAACCAATATCGTCTAAGCTGTAGACGCTAATGTGGGACCTTCTCTGGACCGGAGTTCGACTCTCCGCGTCTCCACCATCAGAATCCTATTCCGGGATGACTTAACCTCTTACGTTCGCACCGGCGAAAATAATAGTGAGAGGATTTTATTTTGATTATTCGATGAGACAAAAATCCAAACATAAGATGAAACAACCCATAGGGTAATGTAATTATAAAATCTCCTAAAATAATAATTTACTAGCAACTTTCTTTGTCTAATAAAAAAGTATGGCAATGGAATTTCATCGTAATTCTACAAAACAAGCTAAATCCTCAACTAGAATAAAAAGTGGTATTTTCAAAAAATATTTTGAAAATTCATTTGATTTATTTCTGTTTACAAATTGCTGATAAATCGACAATCACTTCGTCAACAACTTCTTCGCCACTTATTTCACGAAGGATAAGATGATCTCCTTCCACGTTTTCCTCTGTAAAGGAATGGTCATCTTCTTGAATGTAACCTAGATATACCGAAGAAAATGAATCGATCTCACAATAAAAAAAGTTTGTTCTCACCCATAAAAACTGATAATGCCTTATGTGGATACTATAGCGTTCATTTTCAAGCATGGAATAGCCGTAATCATTCCTTAATAGACCAGCAAACGAGTTGCCGATGAATAAAATCGTAAATAAAGTTATTTTCCACCCTTTGTGTTTGGATTTAACTAAAAACAAATAAGCAACAAGGAGTACTAACAGTAAATTAAACGCGTGATGAATAAGGGGTAATCCATACAAGAATTCGTAATTTAAAACTTTCGTTGGATTCAAATAATAATACAAATTATGACCCACGATCCATAAAGTTAATACAAGAATCATCATTTGTGTGATTCGTAAAAAGATGACACGATTAAATATCTTAGCATTCATAAAAATACATTATGTTTAGTATAGCAATGACGTCATCTTCGAGACAAGAAGCCATTATATAAATGATTATTTGTGAATAAGAAATAGGAGAACGATAAAGTTTCATAAAACAAAAAAGTGAGCTCCACCATCAATCCCCCCTTCCGGAATAGGATAAAGTACGAGGTCTAGCGTCTCCACCATCAGAATCCTATTCCGGGATGACTTAACCTCTCACGTTCGCACCGGCGAACACCCAGGGTGAGAGGTTTTTGTTTTGGCTCGTCGTGGGCACATAATTCTGAAATCCAGATCTGCCACCAAACCCAAGGTAGCTTATTCCTAAAACAGGGGGAATTGGGGGAATAAGGGGAATGCGGTTTGCGAACCTGAAAAAGTATGCCCCTGGAATTCCATAGGTTTATTTTTGGAATTCAAATTTACGTTGGACAAAATGTTTTGAACAAAATATAGTTAATTTATGCCCTTTTTTAAAATTGACCTTCCTACAAACCCTAAAGAAATCGAGATCAATAAATCTTTTTGGGACTATTTTGA
>JBMTFA010000039.1:0-8072 GCA_049433705.1 Bacilli bacterium | reverse complement strand
AGTAGGTAACGAGGACAATGAAGTACTGATCGAATTCAAGGCCAGCGAATTCGCTAAACGATTGATCTGGTATTTCGGCAAGGATCGTAAATAAGACCAGATCGCGTTCAATATCAAACCAGCAAGTCATCACAGCATCATAACCGGATCCACTCATGACAATCCGATCTTTAACGGATTGGGTTGACGCATCGATGGTGAGAATCATTGCATCCGTATTAAATATGTTATCTTCGGTCAATCGATACTGACTGCCATAAAGCACAAGACCATCTATGGTGTAGAAAAAGCCGTAGACATAGAAATTGGTATCATCCTCTAATTCAAGTAATACATCTACCGTTTGGGAATCTTCAACGGTGTAAACGGTTGTCTTTGTAAATGAAACTGGTTGATTTGCTTGGTCATCAAAGCCATAGTAGCGAATACTGATATACCAAAAGATTTGATCGAGATTGCTAATTAACGAAGACCGAACTTCTGCAGCAACTCTACCATTAAGTCCTTTATCATGGAGAACAAACGCGACTGGTGTTAAGGTTGCAACATCAATGAGTAAATTGAAATCCAAGTAAGTGAAGAGGAAATTAACTTCTGCTGGAAAATCGGCAAAGCTTTCACTTAAGGCAGCTTTGATGTCATTGACCATTTCTGTGGTTAGACCTGTAAAAACAAAACTATCGAGCCATGCTTGTAAATTTGCTCTTTCTACTTCTGTTTCAGTCACAACACGAATCGATACATTTAATAATCCATCGATGACATAAGTGGGTAGATAATTAACCAAACCTGGATTGACATAAATGTTTTCATACAATGGTGAAGAAAAAACAAGTGTATCGCCGATAACAGGATTTAATCCTTTATTCTTTTTGTCATAGGTAAACCGTTGTAACAACATATTCGCATCGGTTCCATTTGGATTTGGATTATCAAAACTGAATGGTAAGATGTCACCCGGCTGGAATTGGATGAGCATCAGCACATCATCTTGATCGGGGATGACTTGATATAGGGAATACAACATCGCCTCATCCGCTTGATCACCGATGACAAGTAAGATTTCTAAATTAGCTAAATCTAGGTCTAATTTGACGACAATGGTCAAATAATCTTGGTAGGTTTTGGAAGGATCCAACAAGGCACCAATATCCCCACCGATAAGGGAACTTTCTCCATTGATTTCCATGGTTGATTGAATTTCCAAAGTAAGTAACAATGCTTCTTGGGCTTCCCAATAAGCAATTTTTGCTACTTCACCATAAAAAGTGACGGCGTCAATATTGATCTGATCTAATCCGAAATACGTTTCGGTGATGGTATTACCTTGGAGATCATACTTTCGAATAATCGGTAGTTCGTTTCCAAACATCACCGTTGAACCAATGGCGTATTTGGCATCACGGGTACTGATGGTTTCATAATGATACGTCAATTGCTTGATGGGGTCTTGATCAGTAAAGTTTTCCAGCGAAGCGGTCGTAAAGTCAACTTGAAAGGGTTCGATAATCTTAGGTTGCTCGTCCTTGGATAAAGATAGGCCTACGACGACGGTGGTGGCTACCACCCCTACAATTGCCAATAGACTGACAAGCCATTGTGTCCGAGTAAATTTCATGATTGGTTTTACCTCAAGCATATTATAGCTAATTTTAGTCATTCCCAAGGTGGGAACTTGATGGGTATAGCTACCAAAAATATTTTTTCCTTTTTTGCGATGAATTTCGATAAAATGACTAAGTAAGGGGAATTTAGAAATGCGCATTGAGAATGAACTTAAACTCGATTTTTCAGATGTCTTAATTCGGCCCAAGCGTTCCACGCTTAAAAGTCGTAAGGATGTTGATTTATTTCGAACTTATAAATTTCTTCACGCCAAAGGGAGAACTTGGACAGGTATTCCGATCATGGCGTCCAATATGGATGGCGTTGGCACCCTTGAGATGGCGCTAGCCTTACAAAGCCAATCGTTGATGACCGTTTTGGTAAAAAGCTACAACGTCGAAGATATTCGCCCTGTTGCCGACACGCTCAATCCAGATTTAACGGTATTTTCAACTGGGGTATCGGAAACCGATTTAGAGCGATTAAAGGAAATTTTAAAGACTTTTCCTAAGTTTTACATGATTTGTATTGATGTCGCGAATGGCTATAGTGAATTCTTTGCTGAATTCGTGAGCAAGATTCGTAGCCTCTATCCTCAACACATTATTATTGCAGGGAATGTTGTCACTGGCGACATGACCCAAGAACTGATTTTACGAGGAGCTGATATTGTCAAAGTCGGGATTGGTCCAGGTAGTGTTTGTACAACGCGCATCCAAACTGGTGTGGGCTATCCCCAATTATCCGCGATTATTGAATGTGCTGAAGCTGCCCATGGGATGGGTGCTTTGATTATAGGTGATGGGGGTTGTACTTCCCCTGGCGATGTGGCCAAAGCCTTTGGCGGTGGAGCTGATTTTGTCATGCTTGGTGGCATGCTCGCCGGCCATGATGAGGGTGGTGGCCAAATTGAAACGGTTTATGAAGCAACGGGACGCTATGTGAATCAAACCCTGCAACCGGAAACTAAACCAACACAATTCATTAGGTTTTATGGCATGAGTTCCGATACTGCGATGACAAAAAACAATCAAGAGATGGCCAATTATCGTAGCTCCGAAGGGAGAACGGTGATGGTGCCTTACCGTGGTAAGGTTTTACCCACCATTCAAAATATTCTCGGGGGATTACGGTCAACTTGTACATATGTTGGGGCAAAAACCTTAAAGGAACTTCCACGAGGCACAACCTTTATTCGCGTCCAAAAACAATTTAACGACGTCTTTGCAAAGAAATAAAGTTAGCCAAATATTCGTTGATAAAGCATCGGAATATGCTTGAAGAAGCGTTGATGATTTTCCCACGCTTGCGGATTGAGTTTACTAAAAAGCGGATCTGCTTTAACAAGTTTTAACATCGATATGGATTGGCTTATCGCTGTGGTGGCGTGTTGTTGTAAGGCAAGATAAACAGGTTCTCGGTCCATCCCTTCAAGGATGGCGTCGCTAAGGATGATTTGCGTCCAATACGTATCATAACTTGCTTCAAGGTGACGTAGCATTTGCTTAGGATCGACCACGAGATTGGCCAAAACGTGGGTAATTTTAGTTACCATCGTTTCCATTAAGGTGGTTGCGTCCATCAACACCACACGTTCAACTGATGAATGACTAATGTCACGCTCATGCCATAACGCTTGGTTTTCTAAGGTTGCTTGTAAATAGCCACGCATTAATCTCGCTAAGCCCATTAAATTTTCGGAAGTGATTGGATTGCGTTTGTGGGGCATTGCCGAGCTCCCTTTTTGTTTCGATCCAAAAGGTTCGGCTACCTCTGCCACCTCACTGCGAGATAATAAGCGAATATCAAGAGCGATTTTTTCGATCAAGCCAGCTAAATTCGTGAGCGAGAAAAGATAACTTGCATGGCGATCCCGTTGGATCACTTGGGTGTGAATCGCGGTGGTCTTTAAACCTAGGATTTTTGCTACGGTTGCTTCATGGTCAGGAGGTAAGATGGGATAATGACCCACAGATCCAGATAATTTAACGATTTCGATTTGTTCGCGCGCAGACATCAAAGATGCTTTCAGCCTTTTTAAATCATCAAACCATAAGGCGTACCGTAATCCATATACCGTTGGTTCTGCATACATCCCATGCGTTCTTGCCATGATTGGCGTGTGTTGGTACTCGAGCGCTTTAATTTTGAGGGTGATTGCCAGTTGATCGAGTAATTGAACAAGATGGTCGTTAATCCCTTTAAGGATTAATCCATGGGCGGTATCAATGACATCAGAAGAAGTCAAACCAAAATGAAACCAGCGTTGATCTTTTGGTAAACTTTGCCGGCAGGATTCAACAAATGCGAGCACATCATGTTGTAAACTTGCTTCAAGTTCTTCAATCTTTGTAAGGTCAAAAGTTGCGTTTTGAAGGGTGTGCCAAGCTTGATCAGAGATGATGCCTTTCGCATGAAGGGCTTCTAGATTGGCTAACTCAACCTTTAAGTATTGTTGAAATTTGTAGGCATCTTGCCAAAATGCTTTCATCTTGGCTGAGGTATAACGATCAATCATTTAAAGTAAGGATTCCTTTCAATCAATTGTTCACGGTTAGGTCCATTCGATATATAACGGATGGGCAATCCCAACAACGTTTCAATTCTGGCTAGATAGGCTTTCGCTTCTTGAGGTAAATCTTGATAATGCTTAACCTGTTGAATCGGGGTTTGCCATCCTTTGAGGGATTCATAAATGGGTGTCACTTCTGCTAAGTCACCTGCATGCGCTGGGACGCGATGGATGGTTTTCCCTTGCCATTGATACGCAACCGCAATCTTGATAGGATCCACACCAGTTAAAACATCGAGTAGCGTTATGGCAAGTGCAGTCACCCCACTAACGCGAATGGCATGCTTTAGCATTACCGCATCTAAATAACCAATGCGTCTAGGCCGTCCGGTCGTAGCCCCATATTCTTTTCCTGTTTCACGAATATGGGTGGCAAGCGCATCATGAATTTCTGTTGGGAAAGGGCCTTCACCCACCCGGGTGGTGTAGGCTTTGACAATCCCTAATCCTTCGGTTAACCGCGAAGGCGGCAAACCGATGTTGACTGGGATACTCGCCATGGTTGGGTGGCTACTGGTGACATAAGGATACGTCCCGTGATCTAAATCTAACATGACCCCTTGGGCTCCTTCAAAGAGGATGTTTTTTCCACTTTGCATCGCTTCATCAATCAATACAGAAGTATCAGTAATATAAGGTTGAAGCGAAAGGATAAATGGTGTTAAATCTGCTAAGTAAGCCGACACATCAAACGGAACTTGTAAAGCTTGACTCAATTGGTTAAGTTCCTGGGCAAAGCGAGTTAAATTTAATAACGATGCTGCCCGAATGCCTTGGCGATTTGTTTTACTTTGGTAGGCAGGACCAATCCCTTTTTGGGTGGTGCCAATTTTGTCGACTCGGGTTTGTTCAGATTGGCGATCGAGTTGTTGATGAAAAGGAAAGAGAAGATGAACCCGATCAGAGATACGAATTTGGTTGAGATGAAAATCTTTCATTTCTTGTCGTAAAGCATCCAAGCTTAAGACCATGCCATTGCCCAAGACATTAATCGTTTTTTCGTGAACAATACCAGTGGGTAGCACGTGTAAGACATATTTTTTGCCGTTAGCGTAAACCGTATGGCCGGCATTGTGACCACCTTGAAACCGTACCACATAATCGAAATGATGGGAAAGGCTATCGGTAATTTTACCTTTACCTTCATCCCCAAACTGCATCCCAACAATGGTTAAGTGCTTGCCTAGCATCGGTTGATTCCTAAGTTAAGCATAACACTACTAAAACAATCTTAAAATTCATCATTTGTAAAGATAAACAAAGATGGTGGTGGCGAGAGGATTGCTCATGAACATTGCAAATCCTCACTGGTTGTCTTAATCGTTTGCGCATATAAGTTTAGACTCAACGATGAAACGTAAACGGTTTTCGCAAAAGGTTCTTTAATCCTTCTACGGATAAGAACTTTGTTAATGCATCATAGGTAGTGAGTGTTGTTGCATGCCATTGCTGATGAAGATATTGAAGCATCGCATCATCAACGCTGTGAATGGTTTGATAGTCTGCTGTATCAGGATGATGAAGTTGTTCTTCTAGATAAATAAGAACATAGCGTCTCAATAATGCGAGGATGGATGCCTCCAACCAATAATGGACGGTGGTTTGATGAAACATATTTTCCTGTGGTTTGATCGCTAAGTATGCTTGTAAGCCATCCACTGCATCATGATAAATATCGACAAAAAGGTGGTCATATATATCTTGCTTCGCTATCAAGGTTAAGTCGTGGATTGCATCCATCGGTTGAATCACGATTTTTTCTGGATAAGGAAATTGGGGTAGCAAATGGGTTCTAAAAAGGGAAATCACATGGGTGTCCCTTTCAATGATGGTGACTTTTTTCACAGATGGTTTAAGCGCGGCCATAAAAGCAAAATAACCTAACCCCAATCCAAAGGTAAGCACATGGCCGTGAACTTGGTCGATGACGGGTTGCATCGTTTCTATTTCAAAAGGTGTGAGGCTCATCCAAGTGGTTTCCTTTTCTTGGATGGTTAAAAATTTAAAAGGTTTGTCGCTAAAGCCGATCGGGGTGATTTCCCTATATCCCTTTTCAGGAAGGACCCTAACATCACCTAAGGGAAAACCTTGATAAGCGTCATATTGTTCATACTTTAATTGCCATTTTCCTAATGAGGTATGAGATGGTTTGATGGTTTTCACATAAGGGTTTTTGAGGTATTTTTCTGGATTGATTGGTTGTATGCCAGGGAGAAAATAATCCTCTCGGAATGCTGGATTTATTGAACTTCCTAAACCTTTGATTAACATAGTTTCAACGATCTTGGCGTACATTTCTCTGGTTATTTTGGTTTCTTTTTTCGCCATCGCTTTTGCTTGGGAAAGGAACCAAAATTGTTGAAGTAAAAGTGCAACTTCCATGTTTCGTTGTTTGGTCATGAAGATGCTTTGAAGTTTCTTTAAATCGGACTTAGTTAAATGCAAATGCATAATGATTTACCCCATCATTATATCTAATTCATTCTCTACACTCGTTTTGATGCGTGATAAGATAATGACCATAAGGTTTGTTGATGAATAAGCAAGATTTGTTAAGGTATGCTGATCGCCAATTGGCATTATTCGCCACCCAAAAGACCATCGATGGATGGCTTTATTATGAGGATGAACATAATCCAGAAAAATACAGTCACCATTTTTTATGGATTGATCGTCCGGGGTTTACACAAAAAAACTTAACATCATACCTTTCCCTTTGTCAGGCAAGATCCTTTGTTAGATTCCACGTTAACGAACCTTCTTACTTTCCTCATCTACCTATCCCTGGTTATTTGGAACCAAAACGTAACGTCCTCATTTGGATGGTTCGTCGAGTTTTTCAACCCCCATTACCATTAAAACCTACCTCATTGACTATAAAAAAGGTGAATGTTTTCGATTCTACTTTTTTTG
This sequence comes from Bacilli bacterium, assembly GCA_049433705.1. Lineage (GTDB taxonomy): Bacteria > Bacillota_I > Bacilli_A > RFN20 > CAG-826 > UBA970. Next base: position 982 of record JBMTFA010000039.1, on the reverse strand, counting down.
CCTGGTTAAAGCAAAGTAATCTTGAATATGGTGAAGCATATGCTACTTCAAATGCGAATCGCATCGTGGAGGTCAGTCAAAAGCATCAGAATTTTATTCATTTGTTGGCCATTAATGAAGGGGCAATCATTGGTCAATTAACCATTTACCTATGGGAAAAAGTTGCTGAATTAGATGAATTTTATGTTTTAGATCGTCATCAAGGTAAAGGAGTTGGGCATCAGTTATATCAATCCGGGATGGCGATGTTATATCAAAAAGGCATCAAGGAAGTGTTTCTTGTTACGGATCCTTCACAACCCGCAAAGCTAATCTATGACCATTGGGGATTTTTAACGGTAGCATCTTTTGAACAAATACATTATCAACGGTTAGAAAAGGCCCCTCATGTAAGCCTGCTGTAAATCAGTGACCAATTTTTTGGTTTTTAAGGTTAAATAACGATATGAATCGATTATTCCTCTTGATGATGTTCGTACTGTAATTGGTACAGTTGATAATACAACCCTTTTTTGACTAAGAGTTCTTGATGCTTCCCACTTTCTTTAATCTCACCTTTTTGCATGACAAAGATACGATCGCTATGCTGGATGGTCGATAACCGGTGGGCGACAATGATCATCGTCGAAATGGCCATCATCTTTTCTAATGATGCTTGGATGATGGTTTCGGTTTCACTATCAATGTTCGCGGTTGCTTCATCTAGCATCATTAAAGAGGGTTGATAAACCACTGCTCGGGCAAAGGAGATGAGTTGGCGTTCCCCACTGGAGAAATTCTTTCCTCGTTCTTTGACGGCATCTTGGAGACTAGTGTTGCGTGCTTTTAAGACTTGATCTAACCCGACATATCGGGCTGCATCTTCAAGCTGTTGATCCTTGATAGACTCATTGCCAAGCGTAATGTTATCTTTGACCGTACCAGAGAATAAGAAGACATCTTGAAGCATTTGGCCAATATGCTTTCTTAAGGATGAGCGGGT
>JBMTFA010000038.1:0-8077 GCA_049433705.1 Bacilli bacterium | reverse complement strand
AACTCGCACCTTGTTCAAGGAGATGGGTGGCAAAGGAATGCCTTAACGTATGGGGAGAAATATTAAGGGTAATCCCAACTTGTTGAGCGTAGGTTTTAATCCGTTTAAAGAAAAATTGGCGAGATAAGGGTTTACCATAACGGTTAATAAATAAATACGGAGACGCTTCTTTGGGATTAAGAAATCGGCGTTTCGCTAAATAGACCTCGATTTGCGCTAATGCATATTCGCCGACTGGGACAATTCGAGTTTTTTGACCCTTGCCAACAAGGCGAATCGTGCCCTTCTCTTCATGAAGGTCAGCTTTCTTTAACATCATTAATTCTGAGACTCGCAAACCGGAAGCATACATCACTTCCATCATCGCTTGATCGCGTAGTCCATCTAATTTGCTCACATCCGGGGCATTTAATAATGCTTCCATCTCTTCTGGGCGAATGACTTTAGGTAATGCTTTTAACATCTTGGGTGGTTTCACGGGTAAAAAGGTATCTTGATAATATCCTTCCCGTTGAAGGAATAAGAAAAAGTTTTTCACTGTGGATAACCGCCGATGAAGCGTGGCACTGGTCATGCCTAATTTGGCCTGAAGGGTGATGAAGTCTTTCAGGTCATAAGGTTGTAAATCTTCAACTTTGATTTTACGTGGGGAAAAACTCAAACCAAAGACAGTCAAATCATGCTGATAACTATCCCTGGTTTTTTGGGTTAATCCTTTTTCAACAACCAAGGTTTCTAGATAGAGTTCAATCGCTTGTTGGAGTTCCATTATCTACTAATTAACTACCATATTTATACTATTTTAAAATACTAATTACTTATTCTTTATCTTTTGTGATGAGAGTCTGAATTTTCTTTTCCGCATCTTGAAGGGCTTTTTCAACGGCTTTAATCAGTTGGTTAGCCTCTTCAAATAACGCTAAATTTTCCTTCAAGGAAAGTTTACTGGATTCAAGGGTCTTAACGATCACTTCAATCCTTGCTAAACTCGCTTCCACATCGAACACTTTTTCACTCATAAGGTTTATCCTTTCTTCTTCACTTCACTGGTGAAGGTTCCGTCTTTTAATTGGGTGGTAATCACATCCCCAATGGCAACATCTTTTAACGAATGAACGACTTGACCGGACTGGGTGGTGGTCAGGGCATATCCTCGTTCAATGACCGCATAAGGAGATAAGGCATGAAGGCTTGCTTGATACCGTTGCACGAGCGCTTGCTGTTTTTGTACTTGCATCATCATCGCCTGTTGTAAACGTGCGGTCATGTTGATTAGTTTCTCTTTTTGACCATCATACATCGCGAGGGGAGATTGAAGGACTGGGCGTTCCTTCCAACCTGTCCATTGTTTCAGCAATAAGGTCAATATCCCACGGATGGCAGCTAACGCGCGTTCAAAGTGGTTGGTTAAATCTTGATAGATGTCTTCACGATTCGGCACCGCAAGTTCGGCTGCACCTGTAGGTGTCGAAACCCGTTTATCCGCGACAAGATCAACTAAAGAGAGATTAATTTCATGACCAATCGCGGCAATCGTTGGTACAGGTGAGAGGGCCACTTTTCTCACCAACGCTTCATCGTTAAACGCAGACAGATCTTCTTCTGCGCCACCGCCGCGGGCAATGATTAAGACATCCATGGTCGTTTGATACGCCAACGTTAAGGCACGAATCAAATCCTTTGGGGCTAACGGTCCTTGCACCAAGGATGGGAAAAAGATCAGTTTGGCAAGTGGATATCGCCGATGTAAATTGGTGGTTAAATCTTTTAAAGCCGCCGAATCACGCCCCGCGATGATCCCCACGACTTTCGGATACCGTGGTAAAGGTCGTTTCTTTTCTGGCGCAAATAGCCCTTCTTTTAACAGTTTTTCCTTTAGCTTTTGTAAGGCAAGCAGTTGATCACCTAAGCCAAACAATTCAATTTGCTTGGCATTGATTTGATAACTACCATCTTTGACATAAACCGAAATTGCGCCGGTGACCAAGACTTCATCCCCATCTTTTGGTAAGTATTTAGTATAAGCCCCATAAAGTAAAAAGACGGCGCTGATTTTCGCTTCTTGATCTTTTAAGGAAAAATATAAGGCTTTCGGATACTGCCGGAAGTTACTCACTTCTCCTTTTAACACAACTTGGCGAAACGTAATCTCACCTTCTAGGTGAGTTTTAATCGCCGTGTTGATTTCTTTAATCGTGAAATACGACTTGGCATCCATACCATCATAATACCTTATCGAGGATGGCATTGATGAAGGCATAATCTTTTTCATCGACAAATTTCTTCGCGAGTTTAATCGCATTATCGATGACGACTTTTTTATCGACGTCTTTGACGTATTGATAATGGGACACCGCCAGTAAAAAAATCGCTTGGGTTAATAAATTAAGCCGATCAAAGGTCCACTTCACCAAATGTGGATCGATTAAGTCGATGATGGTTTGTTGATGCTTGATCGCCTTGATGACCACTTCTTTGATATAGAGATCGATATCACCATACGGGGTTTCTAAATAATCCACCATTAACTTTTCTAAATCAACGGGGAGATTAATTTTTGCTAGGGTTAACGCATTATAAATGAGCGTCATGGCCACTTCATGTGTTTGATTACGCGTGAGGGGTTGTTGCATACGGAAAATATTGTAGCATAGCGACGTTTTAAATGGTGAGAAAGCTTACGCTTCTGATTTTAAATTCGCAACTTTGATATCAATGCGGAAGGGAATCATTTCGGTAAAGGCAGATAAGGAGGAGGCAATTTCTTCTTGGATGGCCAAACAAACTGCATTAATATTCGCGGATTTATTTAACGAGACAGTCACACTAACCGTCACTAAACCTTTATTAATGCTCACTAAAATCGGTTTAAAAATATTAAACCGGGACGTTTTGGTGGTCACTTTTGCCCCTCTAACTTTGTTGGTTGCATACTCTGCAATTTGATAAAAGACTTGATAGGAGACATTCATCTCCCCTAATTTTGAATAATTATTAATTTTGACGTATTGAGCCATACTTTATTTTAACACGCCATCAACGGACTTGGATGATGGAGGCAACTTTTTTTGCAATTGATTCTGGGGTCATGCCAAAGTACGCCATCACCGCCGGTCCTGGGGCCGATTGACCAAAGGTATCAATCCCAAAGTTATGATCACCAATGGCAGACCAACCAAAGGTTGCCAAGGCTTCTAGGGTAATGGTTTTAGATTTAACAGGAAGTAATTGGCGTTGCGCTTGTAAATCTAACGTTAGGAATTGCGACATCGATGGCATTGACACCACCCGGAAAAAGAGGTTCGATTGGGCAAGGAGTTTTTGCGCTTCCATCGCCAGTGAGACTTCTGAACCCGTTGCAACCAACGTCCAATCGGTTGGTTGAGCTGCAGGTGAAATTTCATAAGCGCCTAACTTCGCTTTTTCAATTGAGGAGCCCGCTAATAACGGTAACCCTTGTCGGGTTAAAATAATAGCGGTGGGTCGCTTGGTTTCACCGATCGCGGTTAACCATGCGGCTAACGTTTCTTGCGCGTCGGCAGGACGAATCACATTCAAGTTTGGAATGGCCCGTAGCATCGCGAGTTGATCAATCGGTTGATGGGTTGGGCCATCTTCACCTAAGGCCACCGAATCGTGAGAAAAGACAAAGATGGAAGGAATATGACTTAAGGCAGCTAAGCGAATCGCTGGTTTCATGTAATCGGCAAAAGCAAGAAATGTTCCGGTGTAAACTCTTAGACCACGATGAAGCATCATCCCGTTTTGAATACCGGCCATCGCAAATTCACGGATCCCAAAATTAATATTTCTACCACCAGGATTGGTGGCACTCATATCCGTACTATTGGCAATCGTTGTCATCACGGATTTGGCAACGTCAGCGCTACCACCGACGAGCATTGGCAAGTTTATGGCAAGTGCATTCAATACTTGTAGTGAAGTATTGCGGGTTGCATCTTTATAACCTTGAGGAAACGTCAGCAAGGGTGAAGGTAGATGGGCGGTAAAGGCGAGTTGATCGCCTTGAAGAAATTGTGTTGCCACTTCCGGTTGCGTTTGTTGAATTTGTTTGAAGGTGCGTTGCCATTTACGATATTTATTTTTCCCGCGTTTGGCAAACGTGGTTTGTAAATGGTCATAGACCGTTTCAGGAATGACAAATTCCGGATAGGTCCAACCATAACTTTGTTTAGCAACAAGGCCATCTTCTGTGCCTAAAGGATTGCCATGCACTTTATAAGTTCCTTGGTTTTTTGATCCTTGACCAATCACCGTGTGCAGCATGATCATCGTCGGTTTTTGTTGACTACGTTTGGCTTTGCGAATCGCTTTATCAATCGCGATTAAATCATTACCATCGGCCACCTCAATCACTTGCCATTCGGACGCTTGGAAACGTTTTTTTACATCTTCAGAAAAGGACATCGATAACGGTCCATCCAAGGTCACTTGGTTGGCATCATAAAAAAGAATCAGTTTATTTAATTGTTGATGACCCGCAAAGGAAATCGCTTCTTGGGAAATGCCTTCTTGTAAACAACCATCACCACTAAGGACATAGGTATAATGATCAATCAATCCTTGTGAGGCATACATCGCCCGTAAGGTGCGTTCCGCGAGGGCAAACCCAACCGCTTGGGCAATCCCTTGACCTAATGGACCAGTGGTTGCATCGACCCCGGGGGTTAAATGCACTTCTGGATGGCCTGGGGTTAAACTTCCAAGTTGGCGGAAGGATTTGAGTTGGTCGATCGGTAAGTCATAACCCGCTAAATGAAGGATACCGTACAAGAGCATACTGGCGTGGCCTGCAGATAATACAAACCGATCACGGTTAATCCAATCAGGGTTTTTGGGATCAGAGATTAAATGTTTACTAAATAAAGCATACACCGCAGGGGCGGAACCAATCGGCATCCCTGGATGGCCGCTTTTTGCAGCATTGGTCGCATCAATCGCTAAGGCGCGTAAGGCGGTGACGGTTAATTGTTCAATGCTCATTTTTTCTCCTTGATGATGAGGGATAATTCCTCTAATTGTTTGGCGTCGACCGTATTCGGTGTGCCTTCAAGTAATCCCACCATCTTTAAATTTTTCGGGAAGGCAATCACATCTTTGATGTTATCGGTGCCCGTTAAAATCATCGTTAAACGATCTAAGCCAAAAGCAATACCTCCATGAGGTGGGGTGCCATAATTAAAAGCTTGAATAAACCAACCAAATTTCTTTTGAATCTCTTCTTCACTCATCCCGAGTAAACTAAAGATTTGTTTTTGGATGGTCTTGTCAAAAATCCGCATCGATCCACCACCAGCTTCGTATCCATTGATGACCAAATCATACGCTTGGGCGAGCACTTGTTTAGGTGCCGTATTTAACAAAGGTAAGTGGGCATCCATCGGTCGAGTAAAGGGATGGTGAGCGGCCACAAGTTGGCCTTGGTCATTCGTGTCAAATAAAGGAAAATCAGTGACCCAAGCAATCGCAAACTTTTTCTCATCAATTAAGTTCAATAACTTCGCGCTCCGGGTTCGCAAAATTCCCAATGCAGTATGTAGGACACCAAGATCTTGATGGGAAGCGACGAGATAGACATCTCCTGGTTGTAAACCAAGTTCTGAGGTGAGGGTACTGACCTTATTCGCATCAATAAACTTTAAGAACGAACTTTGTAATTGTCCTTGGTCATGCTTCAACATCACCAGGCCTTTAATGCCAAAGGGTTTAACAAACGTTGTCCATTCATCGAGAACTTTTCGCGTCACAGCTTGTAGCGCATTGGGTAGTTTGATTCCTTTGATGTGCGTGGCTTCAAATCCCGCTTGTTGATACGCTTGCCGAATGGTTTCAGGCCCATTCGATAACGGTAAATCAAACCGTAAATCGGGTTTATCGGTGCCATAAAGATCCATCGCTTGTTGATAGCTTAAACGGGGGAAAGGTTTCGGTAAAGTGACGCCTTTGATGGTGAAGAAAACTTCGCGTAAGGCCTCTTCCATGAGCGATAAGAATTCATCTTGACTTAAGAAGGACGCTTCCACGTCAATTTGGGTAAAGTCAGGTTGGCGGTCAGCGCGTAAATCTTCATCGCGGAAACAACGAGCGATTTGATAGTACCGTTCAAGACCACCAATCATCAGCAATTGTTTATAAATTTGTGGGGATTGAGGTAGGGCATAAAACGCACCAGGATTAAGCCGTGAAGGGACTAAAAAGTCGCGGGCGCCTCCTGGGGTCGATAAGGTTAATAATGGGGTTTCAACATTGACAAATTGGTGCCGAGCGAAAAAGGCATGAAAGGCTTGCATGATGTGACTGCGAACCATCAAGGTGGATTGCATCGGTGCTCTTCGTAAATCTAAATAACGATATTGCAAACGAATATCCTCACCGGCATCGGTGACATCATCGACAATCATCGGTAAGGGTTCAGCAGCATTGATTACCGTTAACCTTTCGACATCCACTTCAATCGCACCGGTTGGTAATGCCGGATTCGCCACTGCTTTCTTACTGACAACCCCGCGGACTTGAATGAGCGATTCGTTTTTTAAATCCGGCACGGAGGTTGGATCTTTGACAAGTAATTGCACGAGGCCAGAGCGATCGCGTAAATCGATAAAAAGGAGCGAACCTAAATTTCTCCGCCGTTGCACCCAACCAATGAGGGTGACCGTGGTGCCCACATGGTCTAAGCGTAAACTACCGTTTTCGTGTGTGCGATATGCCATAGTTACTTTCCTTCATCCTGATCATGTTCTTCTTCATCATGATGGTGATGCCCTGGTTGATTGGTGAGGTGTTGCATCAAGTGAACAACCTCATTCACGGGGACCAATTGTTGTTCTTGGGTTTGTAAGTTTTTAATCGTCACTTGATTGGCTTTCATTTCTTGATCACCAATAATCACAGCATAAAGCGCTTCTTTTTTGACTGCAGCTTTGATTGATGCTTTTAACGATTTGTGTTCTAGATTAAGTTCTGTTTTAAAGTTGGTGTGTCGGAAATTATGCGCTAGTTTAAAGGTATACCCATCGGTTTCTGGCATCATGGATATCAAATAAATATCGGTGAAGGGTTTGACATTTTCTAACCGACCACTATCAGATAAGACCGCAATCAAACGTTCTAATCCTAAAGCAAATCCAACAGATTTTAACGGTTGACCACCGAGTTCTTTCACTAAATTATTGTATTGTCCACCGGCGCCTAAAGCCCCATAATCAAGGCCTTTATCGGAGACCATATGGAATTCAAAGACACAATCGGCATAGTAATCTAAACCTCTGACCAATTGCGGATCTTCTTCAAACGCTATTTTTAAACTCGTTAAGGCCTCTTTGACTTGGGTAAAATGTTTGCTTGATGCTTCAGAAAGGAAATTAACAATCCGCGGCGCTTGTTTGGCGAGCGCTTGATCAGTAGGAACTTTACAATCTAACATCCGTAAAGGATTGGTTGTAAAACGTTGTTGGCAATCGGGACAAACTTGGGCAAGCTTGGGTTCATAGTAGGCTTTTAAGGCTTGACGGTAGGCATCACGGGTGGCTTGATCGCCTAAGGAATTAAGTTTAACTTTGACTTCTTTAAAACCAAGAACGGTAAAGGTGGTGACACCCAAGGCGATGGTTTCTGCGACCGCGTAAGGTGAGGTAATGCCAATGTTTTCTACACCAAATTGATGAAACTGACGGAAGCGACCAAGTTGCGGCCGTTCATAACGGAAAGCTGGACCGACATAATAAAGTTTCAAGTTTATTTTCAACCACCGCGCGAATCACCCCTGCGGTCATCTCGGGTCTTAACGATAAAGAACGATCGCCTTTGTCGGTGAAGGTGTACATTTCTTTGCGAACAATATCAGAGCTATCACCCACGGAACGCGTAAACAATTCTGTGTGTTCAAAAATGGGGGTGCGCATCGCCGCGTAACTATATAACTTGGCAACATTGATCAAGGCCGCTTCCACTTGTTCATAAGCTTCTGCTTCATTGAGATAGATATCTTTGGTGCCCTTTGGTACTTTGATTTCCATATTGCCTCTTTCTAGTGAATCACGCGGTGAATTTCGTA